>DXAP01000100.1 GCA_019116985.1 Candidatus Ligilactobacillus excrementavium
AGTTGTCAACATTGCAAATGAAACTGTCGACTTCTTGCAAAACTCCTGCTCTCTCAAACGGATCTATGATTTTCGTAGTGCAGAAGAAGTTCAAAAAATGCCAGATACCAAGATCCCAGAAGTTAATTTCACTCATTTAGATATTCTACAAACATCTAAAGCAAACCAAGCTTCGATGGATCAAATGGTTGAAGGTACAGGTGATGCACATGAAAACATGCTGGCAACTTATGAACAAATGGTCGTTAGTGACTCAGCACGCCAAGGCTATGCCCATTTTTTGACAGACCTGCTTTCAAACAACGAACCAGTTTTATTCCACTGTTTTGCCGGTAAAGATCGGACTGGCTTTGCAGCCGCCTTGATTTTAAAAATTGCTGGTGCAAGCGACCAACAAATTATGACCGATTACCTAAAAACTAATGAGCTGCGTAAGGAGGCCACTAAACAAATCATCGATCACTTCAAAGATACGATGACTGCTGCAGATCTACAAGAATTAGAAATTGCTTTAAATGTTGCACCAGAATATTTACAACGTGCTAATGACACAATATACAAATCTTTTGGTTCATTTGACAATTATCTAAAAAAGGGGCTTGGCTTGGAAACTAGTTTTGTTTCTGAGTTCCGCCACCAATACGTTAACTAATAATATTTATAAAAAAGCTAGGGCATAACTAGCTGTGCGATTCTAAAAGGGTCGTCGATCTACCCCATTTATCTGGTTAGATCGACGACCCTTAACGTGTTTTAAAAGACTAAAGTCATACTGTAACGGCTTCAAAATATCTTTTGTCTCTCTTTTTTAGAGACTATCCTTTTCTTTGCTGACTGTCACTCACTTGAATTTAGTGCACTGATCATATCTATTTGTTTTAATTTACGGTGCGTGACCCACATTACGATCGTAGAAAAGATCACGGTCATCACCGCAGAAATTACATAGCCTGGCCACTTGATCACAACTGGGAATACCATCATGTTGCTGGAGGCATAAATCAAGATGAACCAATTTAAGAACCAGCCGATCACAAAGCCAAATAAGAGCCCGAAAATCGTAAAAATAATATTTTCCCGTACGATAAACATCGTTACTTCCTTATTGTAAAAACCTAAGACCTTAAAGGTCGCTAATTCTCTACGGCGTTCTGAAATATTGATATTCGTCAAATTATACAAAACAACAAAGGCAAGCGTCCCTGACAAAACAATGAAGATAACCACGATCGCACTCATGCCTTGAACTGATTTTTCTAATTTATCGCGTTGGTCCTTGGTATAACTAGTATTTAAAACTTGTCCTGTATCCGCCAGCTTTTTCGCCAGTCGATCTTGTTGTTTAGTAGTCATTTTTTGTGAGCGCACAAGATAGGAATTAAGTGAAGCCTTTTTCCCTATTGCTTCTTGATAGTAATCGGAACTCAAATATACATTATGACCCACATAATTTTCGGTGATTTTCGCCAGTTTGATCGTATACTCATGCCCTTTTTCATCTTCGAAATGAAGCTGATCACCTTTTTTCAAATCATAAGTCTGTGCCAAACGTTGACTAACAACTGCTCCTTTTTTAGGAAGAGACTGATTTTCCTTTTTGCCAGGTTTATTTAACGAAATGTAATTTGACAATTTTTGCGAGTCTTTGATGGCATACAAAGAAGCTGCCTGATTACTTGAATTCTTTTGTCTAAAGGTCACCTGCTCCGTACGCACAGGTAATTTACCAGTAACTTGGTTATTATCATCTAAGACTTGTGCAGCACGATTTTTTTGTCCAGATTTTAAAGTTACCATTGCTTGATAACGATCGATCTGTGTAAACTGCTTAGTCCCTGGTGAAGGGATCGAGTCATTCAAACCAAAACCAGCCAACATCAAGCCAGTACAACCAGCGATACCAAAAATCGTCAAAAACATCCGTGATTTATACCGGAAAAGATTACGAAAAGTAATTTTTGGGGTAAAGTTCAGTCGTTTCCATAACGGAGTGATTTTTTCCATCAAGATCCGCTTACCTGCTTTAGGTGCTTTTTCAACCAAGAGGTTCATTGGTTTTTCTCGGAGATCACGGAACAAGACTAAGATCACCGACCCGACCGTAGCTAATAAAGCTGCCAAACTAGCCAGCACGATCAATTGCGGATAAAATAGTGATTTATAATCTTGGAAAATATACATGGCTCCGGTCATTTTAAAGACAACTGGCGGTAAAACTTTACTGCCGACTAGGACACCTAAGATCGTTCCAACTACCGCTGTTAATAACGCATATAAAATATATTTGACTGAAATTTCCATTTTACTATAACACAATGACAACAGTGTCCCGATTTGACGCCGATCTTCAGTGATCATTCGCGTCATTGTTGTAAAGGTGATCAAAATAGCAATGAAGAAAAAGAAAACCGGAAAAATATTAGCGATCGCATCGATCCGGTCAGATAAACTAGCATAATCACTAAAGCCTGGTAAGTCTGCTCGTTTGTCTGTTAAATAAGTAGGTTTTGAGACCTGCGTTTTTTCTTGTAGCTCTTGTTTACCAGCAGTTATTTTATTTTGTGCTTGTTGCAACTGTTTTGCTTGTTCCTTTAATTGTGCCTTGGAAGCTGCCAGTTGTTTTTTGGGCTGGGAAAGCTGTTGTTGTGCTTGTTTTGCCCCAATTTGGTCACTCAAACTTTGTTCTTGTTGTTTAAGCTGCCCTTCTTGTTGAGCAAGTTGTGCTTGCCCGGCCTCTAACTTTTGCTTGGACTGAGACAGTTGCTGTTGGTTTTCAGCTAGTTTCTTTTTAGCTGGTTGGCTCTTTTTCTCAGCAATTTCTTGTAATTCAACTTGTCGTTTTCCGCGACGGTTGTCCAAAACATTGTCCAATTTTTTTATTTTTCTATTTAGTTGACGTTTATATTCCTTTGAAGAATATGTTTTACCCTTTAAATCGTCAAAAGTTACATACATTTGTGCATAAACATCAGTATCAAAACTAGCAAATGGCACATAAACAAAACCATTGGCCTGACCATCACCAACTGTCGTAGTACCACGCTCTTCATTTGCAATATATAAGGGTGAATCAACTAAACCGACAACTTGATAATGTGTTTTTTTCAAAGAGTCATCATTGAGCGTAATTTTTGAACCGACTGGATAATCGTCAGCCAGTGTCTTATCAATAACCACCTGATTTCCCTTGCGTGGTAAATGCCCCTTAGTCACATTTAATTTATTTTGCTTATCACTTTTCGCATAAGAATAAACTTTTAAGTTGTTCTGCTTTTTATTTTCTAAATAATCAAAACCTTTGCCCAGTTGAACTTGCGTACCCTTAATTTTTTCAACTGCCGCTCGGTCATCTTTCGTTAATCCACCAGTCGACATAATTTGTAAGTCAGACATGTTGTTTCGTTCGATCTCAGCTTGGGCACTGGCAGTTAGATCAGGCCCAACACTTTTAACACCCACAAAGAGCAAGACCCCCATAAAGATGATCAGAATAATTGCAATAAATCTTCCCATGGAAAATCGAATGTCACGAAAAGTTGACTTTAAATAAGTTTTTTTCAAACTTTCACTCCCTCAGGTTAATTATATATCCACTTTAGTATATCGAACTTTAACCATCCTTGCTAGAAATTTAACAGTAAAAAAGCCAAACTATGGCTTTTTTACCACAGTTTGGCTTAAAGTTTTAAATTTTTAATCAATGAAACTTGTATCTGTTTTATTCATCCAAGCATAGGTCATACCGATGATAAGTGCCCCACCAATATAGTTACCAATAAAGGCAAAAATCAGGTTGTGTATTACACTACCAACTGTCATACCAGCAATTGTACCGTTAGAAGCAAAGAATGCTAATGAGAAAGCTGGGAAGTTAGCGATAACGTGTTCGTAACCAAGGAAAGCAAAAATGAAGATCACGAAAATAATAGCCATAACTTTACCTGCATCATCTTTCATGCGTAAATTGATGACGAACGCTGTATTAACAACGATGTTAGCAAAAATACCTTCTACAATGATCTGAAGTGTTGACTTGCTTAATTTACCAGCAACACCAGCGAACATATAATTATCTGCTGGCAAGTTTTGGAAAGCCCCTGTTAATGAAACCAAGTATCCAAAAACAATACCACCGATCAGGTTAAACAATACACAGGTAAATAAGATCTTCGTTGCTTTACCAGGTGATAATTTTTTACGATAAACACCAACTGTCATAAACAGCATGTTGGACGTTCCAAGTTCAGCGTTCATAAAAATAATCATAACCAAAGACCAACTAAACATAAACGCAAATGTAAATTTACCCGACCCTGGCATGATTTTTTCAGCTTCAAGTGCTGTCCCGAAGGCAATTGCGGTCCCTAATGTTAGAAATAGAGTAGCCAACGTTGAGCGGGCAGCATAACGCCAAAAACTAGAATCGATCAACTCGACCTTCTTTTTTATTCCAGCATCAACTTGACGCATTAAGGCTGATTTTTCTTTTGTTTCTTCTTTAGCTACAGGTTTTTCTTCAACGATCCCGTCGTTTTCTTCTTCCAAGTCCTGCATGCCAGTATCTGTTTGTGTTTCTAGTTCCATTATAATTTCCCCCTATGTATGTTACTAGGCGATTGCCCTAGTGATCATTGATCTCTCAAATGATTTTTTGAGTATTCAACTTATATTTATTTTATTTGTGAAAATACGATCGTCATTGTTAGTACTTAGCATTGATCAATGCTTTTTCACAAAGTCTACTAAAATTTCTGGTTTTTAGTTAATATTGTGAAAATGGGTTAAAATACTTTCGTGCAACCGTTACCATTTCATCCAATGAAGTAATAGTATTATAAAAATATCTTTATGTCAAAGCTTTTTTAGCTTTTTAAAAAAATATATATTTTGTACAATGAATTTCACTAAAACACTTGAAAACGATTTCTAACGTGCTTATAATGTTAATTGTTGTTGTAATAATTAACAATTTCGATTTATTTAATTCCACTTTACTTTTTGCTTAGTAACTAATAAGTAATATTTCCATAACAAAAAATATTTCAGTCATCTTAGTTGCAATGGAGCGAATTTTTTAAGGTCAGGGGTTATATTCACAAAGTTTTATAAAGCAACAAAAAATTTCAAGGGGGATTATATATTATGGATTTCAAGACAAGTAATGCAGAAGGTCCTGTAGATTTTATCAATTTGGATGATTTAGAAGAAATGGCACAAAAGGTTGTTCCAAAGGGAGCCTTTGGTTATATCGCAAGTGGTGCTGGTGACACATTCACACTTCATGAAAACCGTCGCTCATTCAATCATAAATTGATCGTTCCACATACATTAATGGACGTAGAAAAACCAGACACAAAAAATACATTTGCTGGTGAAGAACTTCCTGCTCCAATCATTATGGCACCTGTTGCCGCACATAGATTAGCTAATGAAAAAGGCGAAGCTGCCAGTGCTAAGGGGGTTGCTGACTATGGTTCTATCTACACAGTTAGTTCATACTCTTCAGTTGACTTGCCTGAAGTAACTGATGCTTTGCATGGTGCTCCAGAATGGTTCCAATTCTACTTCAGTAAAGATAACGGCATTAACCGTCATATTATAGACCGAGTTAAGGAACAAGGCATGAAAGCCATTGTTTTAACTGCTGATGCAATGGTAGGTGGTAACCGTGAGACTGATGCCCGTAACGGCTTCACGTTCCCAGTTAAATTACCGATCGTTGCTGAATACTTACCAGACAGTGTTGGTAAATCAATGGACTATGTTTATAAGTCAGCTAAACAAAAGCTTTCTCCAAAAGATGTTGAATTTATCGCAGAATACTCTGGCTTACCTGTTTACGTTAAAGGTCCACAAAGTAAAGAAGACGTTGACCGTGCATTATCAGCTGGTGCTTCTGGTATCTGGGTAACAAACCATGGTGGTCGCCAATTAGATGGTGGTCCAGCCGCATTTGACTCATTACAAGAAGTTGCTAAAGCTGTTGACAAACGTGTACCAGTTATCTTTGACTCTGGTATCCGTCGTGGTCAACACATTTTCAAAGCTATTGCTTCAGGTGCTGATCTTGTTGCCTTAGGCCGTCCAGCAATTTATGGTTTGGCAACTGGTGGTAGCGCTGGTGTTAAACAAGTATTTGAAAAGATGGAATCTGAATTAAAACTAGTTATGCAATTAGCTGGTACACAAACTATTGAAGACATCAAGCACTTTGAATTACGTGATAACCCATATGACCCATCATTTGACACATCAAATGATTTGAAATTGTTCTAATCAAGCAACCTAAGAGACACTTTTAACACACTTTTCTCAATTAGGTATAAAAAAAAATAAGGGACTGGAACAAAACTAGCTGTCCAATCCTAAAAGGGCCGTCGATTTATCCCATTAAATGGGTTAAATCGACGGCTCTTAAATGTGTTCCAAAAGATTGAAGCATTGCTGTAAGGACGAGTGGGTTACTCTGGTTCTTCGCTACGACCCAAAATAACGCAATCATCGTTACAACTCGGCTTCAAAACATCTTTTGTCTCACTCTCTTATTTTTTTATCTTGACTTTAACAATTAATGATCGAATGTTAGTTAGTATTTGAAAAATAGACCATCAACTGTCAGATCTGTACGTGAATCAAACTAGGCTGGATATTAAATAGTTGAACTTTGATATAAATCAACTACAACTAAACCTTTCTTTGGCAAACTTACGTACAGTCAGCCTCCAACCGAACGCTCCTTTTGCCATCTTACGTTCAGACTAGTTTTACTTTAAAGTTTGTTAATAACAGCAGCAAGTGGACCGTTCAGTTGTACTAATGTCTATCGATTAAAAATAAAAATTTTACTTATATAAACTAAAAAGCCTTGCTGACGACCAAATATTGGCCACCAACAAAGCTTCTGTACACAAAATAATGTTATTTATTTTTCTTTTTTACTTGTAAAATAACTAACCAGGCCAATCACGATCCAAATTCCCAGAACAACATATTCATATGGCCAAACCAAGGAAACTGAAGTACCTGGAATAACTGTGGCTAGTGCGATCACAATTGCGATCACACCACCGATAATTGGTAATGCTAGGTGCTTATTACGAAAGCCACCCTTTAATTCAGGATATTTCTTGCGGATCGCGGCTAAGTTAAAAGCATTGATCCCCCAAGCTAAAGCTGTCAAAAAGCCACCAATATCTAAGAAGTGAGTCAAAGCACCTTTGCCCATCCATCCTAAACCAAGAACTAAAACTAAAGTCAAAGTAACTGCACGCGCAGGAGTGCCATATTTAGGATGAACTTTAGCAAAGTACTTAGGCAAGATCTCTTTTTCAGCCAAGGAATAAATCAACCGTGGTGCGGCAGAAAAGAGTGCCAAGAAACTAGTTCCAAGTCCTAGAAAAGCGATCACGAATGCTGCTGTCCCTAATTTAGGAAACCCAGCAGCTTTAAATGCATCGATCGAGCCCATGTTCATTTGTGCAGTTTCTTTCCAAGGAAAGACCCAGGCAGAAGAAAGTAGCACTAAAATGTAATAACTTGCTGCGATCACGATCGAGTAGATAATGATCTTACCAATTTTGTGTGCAGGTGTCTTAGCTTCTTCAGCCATGACCCCAATCGATTCCCAGCCTGTTAGAAAGGTCATTGCTGGTAAAATAAAGCGAAAAATTGCTGGCGTTTTAGCTTGTCCATCATAAAAAGAAGGTGAAAAGTTGCTTAGACTACCATGACTGAAGCCAACGACTGCTAAGGCTAAACCTAAAATGATCAGTAAAGCAAACAACACGATCTGGACGTTACTAGTTAACTGTGCTCCTAAATAATTGATACCAAAAATAAACAAAGTTATTAAAACTCCCAAGATCAGTTCACTATAATGAACTTTAGCACCCGCAAAAGTATAAGAAGGTCCGGTCGCAATTTGTGGAAAGATCTCCGAAAGTAAATAACTAGATGCAGTCACATAAAAAGCTAACGCACTAAGATAAGACCCTAGTAAAGCCCATCCTGCAAATAAACCACCTTTTTTACCAAAAGCTTCATAACCATAAACAACTTCTCCACCCGCTTTAGGATAGATAGTCGACAACTCAGCAAAAGACAAGGAAACCATGATTGCTAACAGCGAAGCCGCTAATAAACCAAAGATCTCGCCTCCTGCACCATATTGTCCAAAAAATTCACTATTGGTGTAGATCCAACTACTCCCGATCACACCACCTGAGCCTAATGCAATTAAACCCGCTGTACTAATACTATGTTTTAACTTATTATCTGCCATTTTATCCCCTTAAATTTCCGCCTAACGCATATGTATCAGAAAAGCCCAACTTACATGAGCTGGCTTTTCTTTAAGGTTAGAACTTTTCCTATCTTTTTATTTTTTAATAACTTACTCTGATCTTAATGCAATTGCGGCATCTTTCTTGGATCCCATTCGAGCCGGAATATGACCACCTAAAACAGTCAAGATCGTACTGATGATCACTAATAAGATAGCATGCCATGGATTTAGCTGAGCCACATTACTCAAATCAGTGACATTTTCCAACAAAATATTGGCTGGAAAGGTCAATAACCAAGCAACGATGACACCCAAAACACCTGAACCAACCCCTAAGATCGTAGTTTCTGCGTCAAACACACGTGTAATATCCTTCTTACGTGCTCCCAACGCTTTCAAGACCCCAATTTCTTTGGTCCGTTCCAAAACAGACGTATAAGTGATGATTGCGATCATGATCATCGAAGTGACCAATGAGATGCCCGCAAATCCGATCAAAACGTACGTGATCGCGTCCATCAAACCACCAGTCAGTGAACTGATACTACCCGCTAAATCATTATAAACGACCTTATCTTTGCTTGCTTTACCCTTATTGTATTTATCCAGGTAATCAGTGACACGGTCTTTTTGATTGAAGCTATTTGGGTAGATCTGAATCGTACTAGGAACACTTGCAGCTCCCAAATAAGTCATCAGGTCTGGGCGACTAGCTGACTTGATCGATTGACCAGTCAAGACATTTTGTTTGCTAGAACGTTGTGCATTAGCGATAGCTGAGCCCTTATTTTGGTCAACGACCTCTTTAGTTAGTCGATCGTTATAAGCGACCCCATTAGCCAATAATCCATCAGAATTTTTAGACTTGGTCCGTAAAATACCTGTGACCTTTAATGTCTTAGTCTGATCTGAAGAAGCCATTTGCTGATAGTTTTTGCCCGGAACAAAAGTCCCAGTTGGCAGCTTTCGGTAAAAATCATCATTTGCTACTAATTTAACTTCAGTACCAATTAAATCAGAAGCTTTTAGGTCCTGATTATTTTTAACATCAAAGCCCAAGTTCTTTAATGCATTGATATTAACATTATTATGCTGATCAGCAATCAAAACAATATCCGTTTTCTTGGATGGATAATCACCAGCAAGTGTTTTATAATTTTGCTTTAAAAAGCTCATTTTTCCGTTACGGTCAGTTGGATAAACGGCGCCACCCACACCAACTGAAGAACTTGGATCACTACTCGATTGATCTTGTGCTTGTGATTCATCTAAATTCGAAAAAGTAACTGGTTTATACTTGCCATCAACTTGACGAACTAAGTTAAATCCTGTCGTATAGCTATAGGCAATATCTTTAGCTGCCGATTTTTTAATATCTTTAACATAGTTAACGTAATCATTATCGATTTTGTTTATATGTTGTGCCGATTCCGCTGTACTTCTTTTGGCTCTAATCGTTTGGCCTTTAGCAAAATTATTTTTCCCATTAGACTGAGAATTTTGTGCTGCAGCTTGTGAATCTAAACCAACTCGTGAAATAGTGATTGGAAACTGTGATAAAGTTTCTGCCTGTGTATTATCGATCTGCTTTTGAAAACCATTAGATAAAGCCAACACGATCCCAATTCCAATGATCCCGATACTTGAAGCAAACATCGTTAAAAATGTTCGTCCCTTTTTGGTCTTGATATTGGTAAAGGATAACTTCAAGGCTGTCCAAAAACTCATCTTGGTCCGGTTAAGTTGAAAGTCACTGCTGACCTCTCCGCTTTGATATGGTTCAGAATCATCTAAAACTTTTCCGTCATTAAATTTGATGATCCGATCTGAGTACTCCTCAGCGATATCTGGATTATGTGTCACCATGATCACTAAACGATCCTGAGCAAGCTCCTTGATCAGATCCATGATCTCATGACTAGTCTGTGTGTCTAAAGCCCCAGTCGGTTCGTCTGCTAACAAGATCTCAGGATCATTAGCCAAAGCACGTGCGATCGCTACCCGCTGTAATTGACCACCTGACAGCTGAGCCGGCTTTTTATTCATATGTTTTTTCAGCCCAACACGTTCTAGTGCTTCTGTCGCTTTCCGCTCTTTTTCTTCATTAGAGACACCACTCAAGGTCATTCCCATCGTGACATTATCCATGATGCTTAAATGAGTGATAATATTATAATCTTGAAAAATAAAACCGATCGAGTTGTTCCGATACGCGTCCCAATCGCTTTCCTTAAAGGTTTTCGTTGATTGTCCATTGATCAACAGATCACCAGAATCATAACGGTCCAGTCCGCCAATCACATTTAACATTGTTGTTTTTCCAGAACCACTGGCACCTAAAATCGAAACGAATTCTTTTTCACGAAAAGAAATTGAAACATCGTCTAATGCCTTGGTTGTTGTATCACCAACCGTGTAATACTTTTTGATGTGTTTGAGGTCTAACATCATAAGCTCCTCTCTGTGTCTTTCAAATATTTCACAAAGACAACATTTAAAAATTGCATAATATAAACTTACCATTCTTAACTAAAAAAATCAGCTAAGAAGAGCTAAAATGATCATTTATTGATTTTGAAAATACTTAGCTAACAGCCCTGACAACAACCAATACAACAGCGGATAAAATACTAAATTTCCGATCGCATGATAAGTATCAAGTAATAAACCGCCACAAACCAATATTTGCTTAAATTAATTTTGCTCATACTAATTAGTTTAATTCTACACTAGGCTATGCTAGAATGCCCATACTTGGAGAGAAAGAGTGCAAAAAATGGGGCGTTTTTCAAGATCATTAGCCCATTTTTTTGTGTGTCTTTTATACAAGTTATTCAACAATATTTATCTTAAAAAGGAGAACAAAAATGACTGATCATACCCTGATTTTTGGACACCGTGGTGCTCCCGTCAAATTTCCTGAAAATTCTTTGGTCGGTTTCAAATACGCACTAGCTCAAGAGATCGATGGAATTGAATTTGATGTTCATTTGTCCAAAGATCAGATACCAGTAGTGATCCATGATGAAACCTTAGACCGAACCACCGATGGCAGTGGGCGTATTCATGACTATACATTAGCGCAATTACGTAATTTTAAATTAGCTAATGGCCGACCGATCCCAACGCTTGCTGAAGTTTTAGACCTATTAGCTGGTCAAGATGTTCAAGCTAATCTAGAATTTAAGACCAACAAGATCCATTATCCCAACATCGAAAAAATAGTTTTGCAAATGGTAGAGCAAACTGACTTAGTTCATCCAATGATCTACTCTTCATTTGATCTCCAAACTTTACGAAATTGTCGTAAGATAGACCCAAATCAAAACTACAATTTCCTGTCATCGCACAGAATCTTTCAGCCGGAAAAAACAATTAAAAAAGAAGGCCTCAGCGGATTACACCTCAAACATTACCAGTCGGCGGGTATTTTACAGCGTGTGTGGACTGTTAACGATAAGCGCAAAGCTATCTTGTTATTGAAGCATGGTATAACTGGCATCATTACTGATGATTTTGAAACAATTACGAAACTTCGTGATCAATACGAAGCACAAACAAAATTAACCCAGTTGGAACAAAAATAAAAAATCAAGCTTTACAAGTAAAGATCGTGACATAATGTCAGATGTAAAAGTCCATTGTGTCGCAATCTTTTATTGTTTGATCCACTTTTTTTATAATAGGCCTAATTTTTCTTGTAAGGTAGCAACATCCTCATCTCTACCACTAGCTTGTTTTTGAACTTTAGTCAATGCATCTGTCAAACTTAGGCGTTCTTGCCCTTTGCGATCGATCGTTGTTTTAGCATGAACAAGTGAACTTAAAATAGCTTCTTCTACCGCCGATACTGTCATCCTAAAGTAACGATCCATCTGGTCATCAGAAATAGCTTGGCGAGTCATTAATTGTTGTTTAGGTGAATGTTCGATCTGGTTAGCCGTTGAAAATGCCAACGTGATCTCCCCAGAATCATTACCAATAAAAGAACCAGTCCTGGTAATACCTACACTTGAACGCTTAGCGATCCTTTTTAACTGTCGCGGATCAAATGGGATATCTGTGGCAATGACAGTAATAATGCTCCCATCTTCATCTCGTTTATTATATTCAGGCAGCTGACTGATCTTGTTGCCCAGTTGATGGTCATAAATATCAAGATCTGAAACATAACCGTAGTTTGACATAACTAACGCACCTAAAGTAAAAGTCTGCCCATCGATTTCAATTTGCCGTGAAGCAGAGCCAATCCCGCCTTTCAGGTCATAACAGCACATACCAGTCCCACCGCCAACGCAGCCTTCAGCAAATGTTTTACCAGCATTAGAAAATGCCTGTGCCACATCATCTTCAGTGACCCCTAGATCACGGATATTATTAACTGCACCATCGTTACATTCCATGACCATTGGATTGATTGTTCCGGTTTTTAACCCGATCTCTGGATTTTCAGCAAGTCCTTTTTTGACTAAATAATTATACGCAACACCGACCGACAAAGTGTTAGTTAAAACTATCGGTGTTTCTAACGTTCCCAATTCTTCAACTTGGACTAAACCTGTACTTTTACCAAAACCGTTGATCACATGACCAGCGGCCGCTAATTTGTGTTCAAAAACATTATTTTTAGCCGGAATGATCGCTGTCACCCCCGTTTTTAAACGGTCAGTCACAAGCGTTTGGTGCCCGACTGTTACTCCAGGAACATCCGTGATCAAATTATTTTTCCCTGGTTTTGTTTGGCTGATTTGGTCCAGGAATGGTTTATTCAAACCCATTAAAATCCCCCATTTTTCCAATTTTAAATAAAACTATCTTAACATGAGCATACTCAAAACAAACGAAACTGTTCTTTGTCCTGGCTAATATAAGTGTACTTCCAACTTTAATTTTTAAAAAATTACTGTCTTTTTATCGTTTGAGAGCTCAATCGCATTTTTTGTTAACTTTAGCGAACTCTCGTATTCTCCCTTTTCTTGTCCTTCTTAACGGATTTTTTTGGCATCAATTAAAAAACGTCTTAAAGTAATGATAACTTTATCAGTGAAGCTTTTTGAACGAATTATTTTCACTCTTAAATGAACCGCTTTCACTCATTAATAAAAAACGCTTGATATCGGAGGTTTAAATATTTTTTATTAACATATATTTTACCAAATTATGTGGATAAGCTGACCACAATTTGACAACACAGCTAAGTACGTTATAATTAAGGTGTAGATAGATAGTAAGTACTCACTATTTAGTGAGTGCAAGACGACGACCAAAGGAGGAAAAAATTATGTTATATACTTGGACATTTTGGATTTTAGCTGTTTGGTTCGTAGTAAACGTAATTTGGATGTGGTTTGTTCGTGATCAGGAAAACTATCAAAAGACATTTGCATGGATCAACGTAGTCGCTTTGATCTGGGGTTGGTGGGTATACTTCGGTGCCGCACCTGTCGCAGCATTGACTGGCTGGTTGATGGCAGTTAACATTGCAAATATCGTAGTAGCAATTCTGCAATTCTATTACGGATATAGCACAAACAATGCGAGCCATAATCAAACTGCTTAATCAAACTAACTAAGAATTTATTTAAGAGATAAGTATTTATCAAAAAGGTCTACCAGTGTCCGCCACGGTAGATCTTTTTTAGCGAAAAAATTTAAAATGGTCAGTTAGCGTAAAGTATTTGTGAGTGAAGTTGTAAAAAGATAAAAAAAGAGAAATAACTCTCTGTTACAATTGTAATTGCAAAAGAACAATGAAAGAGAGAGTTATTTCTAATGAATATTTTACAACAAATGGTGGTACAATTGTGGAGTGATTTTACTAAAAATGGCAAGAAAGTCCTTTATCAAGAAAGTTTCTTTGACGAATGGGTCGAAAACACAATGCCCGCGGGGCGCGAGCTTTGTTTAAACTTAATCAAATTATTTTTAAAAGAAGCTGATCGCCAGTTCAATTAGTCAAAATAATTTGACCATTTTAAATTCATTTTGCACAATAAATATATTACATAATCAAAAATAGGAGGTGTATAAAATGATGACGAACCAAAATATTATTAATGTAAAAGAAGATGTCAAAAAAGAGCTGACCACTAAACAATCTGCCGTGATCGACGCAGCAATCGCACTGTTTTCACAGAAAGGATTCTCCAATACAAGCACTGGCGAAATTGCCCGGAAAGCTAGCGTATCAGAAGGCAGTATTTTTCGTCATTTTCACGATAAAGAACACCTGTTACTAGCGATATTAGATCCATTAACGAGTAAGATCTTACCATCAGAATTGAACGCTATAACTAATAAAATGTTCCATTCAGAAAAATTAGAATTACTTGACTTCATTACCATGTTGATCGAGGATCGGTCTAAATTCATCAACCTTAACTTAGATGTATTTAAGATTTTTATTAGCGAAGCTTTATATACGCCAGTGGTACGCGAAAAAATATTTCAAGCGATCTCGCAAGAAGATTTAAATGAATTTTTTAAAGTCATAGATAATCTCAAAAAAAATAAGCGTATGGTCAATTGGACTAATGCTGAGATCATGGGCTATATTGCAACAAATATTACTGGCTTTATTCTAAATTATTTTGTAATTTTTCATCAGAATTGGGAAGATACTGAACAAGCACGGCAAAATTTAATCGACTTTTTAGTCAAAGGATTAACTCCCTAGGAAGTCAAAATAAATTGACTTTTTTATCATACGCAAATGTTTAGAATAGATGTATACTAAATTATTGCTTATGCTCACTGATAGATCATCTTTTAACTAAGGAGCTTCTCATATTGTCACAAACCCAAAAACGAACTAAAAGAGAAATAATTCTTTCACTTTTTGACTTGCTAGAAACTAACAGTTTCGCCAACATCACAGTTAATCAGATCTGTGAGACAGCAATGATACATCGCAGCACATTTTACCGTTATTTTAACGATAAGTTTGATCTAGCTGAAAATTTGCTGGAAGAATTAGCCGATCGTTTAAGTCGAGAAGCTAACAAAAACCAACGAGATACTTTAGCTGAGATCGATCGTTTCCTCGTAGAAAACTTACACTTGGTCCAAAATCTGATCCCTGATCAATATAGCAAATTTTTTCCTGAATTTTCTAGAATACTTGAAGATCTCATCACTTCTCGTTTGAAAGAAAAAGACTTGCAAAATGATATGATCGTTAGAATCGTAAATGAGTCTGCTTATCCTGAACTAATGGTTTCTTTTATCACTAATTCAGTCATGGGGGTTTTAACTAAGCTATTTGAAAATCCTTCCAAAGAAAATATGCAACAAGTCAAAAATTTCTTATTTGAAACATTTCAAAAACTAATATAATTGTTTTCAAACAAAAAAGAGGCTGGGACAAAACAATGTTCCAGTCTCTTCTTTTGCTAAAAATAATCAATTTATCGCTTGTACTTTTTATAGCATAAACGCGTTTCAAAAATCTGAATCCTCAACGTAATGCCATTTACGCCATTCCTGTCCTGCGCTTTGCTACGGCCAAAAATGGCGTAAACGACGTTACACACTGGCTTCAAAACGACTTTTGTCCCGCTCTATTTTTTTGTCTAGCGTTCTTATCTACCCAATTTGGTCAGTATCTTCATTTCGCTGATTCTTCTTTTCTTCTTTACGATCACGCAGCAAGTAAATAAATGCTGGCAAGATCGTTAACGCACTGATCAAAGCATAGGCTGTATCAAGTACGGTGATCAACCCGAATTGACGCAAAATAGGGAAGTTGGAGAACATGATAGCTGTAAATCCACCCACAACTGTTAAACCAGAAACAGTGATCGCAGAACCGACAGAAGAAACAGATTGAACGATCGACTTCCTAGTATCATGACTCTTAGAATATTCTTCTCGGTATCTTTCCAAAATCAAAATCGTAAACTCTGTTCCGATCCCGAGAACTAAAGCACTAAGTGTAATAGTTAATGGATTATACGGTGTTCCGATCAACCATAAAGTCAATGGCGATAAACCAAGGACGATCAAGATCGGAACTACTGGATACAAGGCTACCCGCCAATTTTTATAAATCAAGAATAAAATCACGAAGATAACAGCTAAACCTACAAGTTCGATCAATGTATGGTTAGCTGAAATATTATCGATCGCAACTAGCATCATTGATTGAGCACCAGCTGGTGAAATCTTCAAATCTCCATTGCCATGCTTAAGTGTCTTAGTTATCTTGTTCATCAATGTTAATTGATCAGCTGAAGAAAGGTCTTCTTTGACCTTGAATTGCATTGTAGCATAATGATGATCATCACTGATCATTGTACTTGTCAAAGCTTTTGGCAATAATTTGATCTGCTGATCAATATCGGATTGGCTAGCATTAAGTTTGCCACCAGCGGATTTATACTGACTAGAAATACTTTGAACATCAGTAACACCAGAATACTTATTATCAACTTTTTTACCTAGTTTATCGATAGTTTGAATATTGTCCTGTGAACGAACATCCAAATCACCTGCATCAACAAGATAAGTAATATAAGTCGTTGAACCAATATTATTTTGCAAGGACTTAGTATTTTTCAAAGCTGTCATGTTTTGTGGGATAAATTTAGTAATATCTGTTTCAACATCGATATTTTTTTCAACTGAGAAGCCAAAAACACCTAAGACCACGCCGATCAACATTACGATACCCGCATGATGAGTAACAAAGTTAGCGTATCTAGCCAAGACTTTAGATAAAATACTTGGCTGTTTAATTTTAGTTTGTTTATTTTTTTTGTTTTTATTTTTCTTACGTTTGTCAGAATCCAACAGACTTAAACTACCAAACATTAAACTAAATTCAACAATGTAACTACTGATCACACCAATTGCAAGCGTCAGCCCAAATTGTTGCATTAGTGGGGCTCTAGACAAGAAAAGGGTCAAAAAGCTGAAAGTCATGACTATTAAAGCAACTCCAACTGCTGGACCCATCTTGTGGATAGATTCCTTAGCGGCTTTTTTAGCATCCTTACGTTTTCGAAATTCTTCTTCATAACGATTATGAAACTGAACACCGAAATCTGTCCCTAAGCCAATAATGATCGGGAGTGTAGCCATCGTGGCTAAAGTAATTGGTAAATCAAACCAACCCATCAGACCAAATGTCCAAATTAAACTTGGCACCACGAATAACAATGCCAACAAACGGCGACGAACAGGGAAGATCAAAGCCAAAACAATGATCATAATCACAATGGCAATGGCAAACATCGTGATCATACTACTCAAAACTTCTGTCCGGATCTGACCTAAGATTCCTGGCTGTCCAGCTAATTTAACTTTAATGCCATCGCTAAAGTTCGCATTTTTGATAACTTTGTTAATGTCATGGTTTAACTGAACGTCAGTATCCATGTTAGAAGCTTTTTCACTAGTATTGATCAAAACCAAGTTCATTTTACCGTTCTTAGGTAACATTTGCTCCATTTCACTTGGAACTTTGCCATTATCACTTAAGAAAATATCGCGTAAAAGTGCTGTCGACATATTTTGAACCTTAGGCAACATTGGCACAACAGTTTTAACCATCGAATTTTTTTGTTGTCCATTTAAAATGCTCATAGTGTATTTTTGCAGGCTATCTTGTTGTTGGTCATTCAGTGCACTTTGCATCATAGTCTGTTGTTTCGATGTCAGGATCGACTGTGTATATTTTTGTACTTGTACTTGTTGTTGTTGGTTCAACGCCTTTTGCATCATCTGTTGCATTTGAGCAGGATCAGCACTACCAGACTGTTGTGCTTGTGCCATCTGCTGTTTTTGTTGATCATTTAAGGCATTTTGAACAACATAGCTTTGTACTTGTTGCTTTTGTTGATTTGATAAACTAGCTTGGATCTCATTTTGTAATTTTTGTTGCTGTTGGTCACTTAACTGACCAGCCGCATACTTTTGTACTTGTTGCTTTTGTTGATCCGTTAAACTAGCTTGAATCTCATTTTGAAGCTTATTTTTTTGTTTATCTGACAGTGAATTCATCAAATCTTTTTGTAGTTTTGAATTATTCATATCAAATTGGCCAGATAGGCTGTCAGACTTCCCTTTACCTGCATTTGCCAATTCTTGGTTCATTACAGTTACTAAATCCGTTGTTCCACGGACATTATCAACATCTCTGATTTTTTTATCAAACTTGGATAATTCCTGCATATTATCATGCGATAAAATATCAGACTGTTTTCCAGACTGCATAATATAATATGAGTCACCGCCAAAATGGTGCATGTATTTATTAGAATCTTTACTAATTGCAGAATTATTACTAACGAAGACATCATTACCCATCTTGATTTCAAGGTTGGGTAATCCAAATGCCAAACCGATAGTTATTGCTAAAATTATTCCGATCCACCACTTAGCATGTTGATGAATATTGGCACTTAATTTTCCAAATATTTTAGACATAACTTCTCTTTACCTCCACTCTACATTTGTGAACGTCCAGATATTAACATTCATAAAATAAATTTAAGACTCTGGAAGTTCCCGATAATTGAAGCAATGCTTTTTATTATAGTTAGCTTGAAAAAAGAATATAGAGTTAATTTTATTTATTTGTATCAAAATGCGACAGATATAAAAACTGTCTCATTTAGGGAACGCTATCATCATAAAAAAGCGTTATATCAACGTTTTGCTCAGCTTTTAACTTGAGATGGCGACTAAAAAATACGGGGCTTGTGCCATAATTAGTTGTGCAATTCTAAAAGGGCCTTTAATCTACCCCATAAAATAGAGGTAGATCAAAGGCCCTTAAACATGTTTTAAAAGACTGAATACTTACTGTAACAATGATCCTGTTTCTTTGCTACGACCCAAAATAACACAATCATCGTTACAAACTAGCTTCAAAACATCTTTTGTTTTACTCTCTTATTTTTAATACATGTCTCATTTAAAATAGAACTTAAATAATTGTGATCTCTTTTTTTCTAGTATTTACCTCAACCTCTGCACCAAGCGGGATAGTCATGATCGGCTGGGTATGGCCAATATTAACATTATAAAGAACTGGGATCTTTTTAAATTGTGGAAATTTATCCAAAATATAGAAAAGCCTCTCCTTAGTCATTTCCGATTCTTTCGGAAAACGTCCCAAAACTAAAGCTTTCAGATGCGGTGCAACCTGCAATAGTGAAGCTAAAAGGCGTGAAAGTTCCTTCCAGTGGCCTGCTTCTGAAAATTCACCCAAAATTATTCGGTCATCAAGTACTGGTTGGTATGGTGTCCCTTGTAATAAATATAAAGTATTTAAATTACCACCGACTGTGATCCCTTCAGTAATACCCGAGTTATAAACTTGCCACTCATTTGTCGGATAATGATGTTGAATAGAATCATCAAACCAAGCATCACTAGTCCAAGTTTTAGATGCTTGTAATTTTATTTGTCCGCTATGGCTAAGTACCTGATGCCAATATCGATCTTGGTAGTCACCTTGTTTTCCTGTCATTTTCAAGGTTGCATAAGCTGGGCCGTAGTACGTCACCAGCCCTGTTTGAGCAGTAACCGCGTTACACAAAGCGGTAAAATCAGAAAAGCCACACATGATCTTGGGATTTTTAGCGATCAGTTCATAATCAAGGTAAGGTAGCAATTCATTTGAAGTTTCGCCACCGATCACTGACAATACTGCCTTAACATTTTTATCGGCAAACGCTTGGTGTAGATCACTAACTCGTGAAGTAATGCTCGAGGATCCTTGCATATCCATTTCATTAACGTTGTCACCAAAAGTTACGTGATAGCCCCATTTTTCTAACTTATTTTTCGCACCTAAATTAGCCTGCATTCCACCGACCCTTTGTAAGGAATCACTCGGTGCCACTACCCTAATTTCATCGCCAGGTTTTAGTCTAGCTGGTTTAATAATATCCATCTCTATACCATCCTCTTTACATGACAGATAATTTTCATTGTAATGTACTTTGTTTTTTAATGTTAATGGGTTGCTCCACTCGCTAATTTTTAGGACAACTTTTCCACACAAAAGCTTACGTCTAGCTAACTTTAACCTCAAATCACAAAAAGCACGGTTTAATGTCAAAATCTACTAGTACTCGATTTTTAATCCCATCGTTTTTGTGCCATTCACTTTTCTTTGACCCAGGCCTTTTGTCCGTAACCCTTAATTTTCATTAATGGCGCTTTGTATTTGCTCTTAGTTGCACTTGCGTAGTAATCACCATTTCTGCGGTATCCTACTACCAATAATTTAGTGCCCCTTTCAAACCACGACTGACTTTCTTTAGTTCGTTTGTCATATTTACGGTAGTTATATTTACCAACTCTAACATTGACGATCCCCGTTTTTGTTAACAAGAAAATAATGTTCTTACGCGGATCTTTATCGATCACCGTTCCTGCAATTACATTTCGTTGAAATTGTGGGCGAGACTCACCCTTACCACTCGTCCAACCGATTGCTGTTGGTTCATCGCTTAACGAATTGAAATCAACTGCATGATATAATTCCGGGATCGTCGTATAGTCCAACTCATGTTTTTTAACATAAAACGAAAGAGCTTCCATTTCCCAGGAAGCATCATTGCCCACACAATTTTCTTTCCAAAACTCACGCATATTTTGACGTGCTTCGATACTAACTGCCTCTTCAGTTTTCAACCAAGCCTTCAGACCTTTGATCTGCTTGTTATACCATTTGTCAAACTGTTTAACATCGATCGACAATTTACCATCAGCATCGGTTGTCCAACCATCGGGCGCCTCAGCTGAATAAGCCTGCTCGTATCTGTCGAAGAACTGTTGCTTTATCTGTTCATTCATCGGAACTTTATTTCGTCCCGTAATTTTATTTCGAAATAAAACTAATTCAACTTGATCTTGGTATTTTGCAGGTATATCAGCAGCAATTTTTGGCACTTGAACAGTCGTTAGCTTTTTCTTTTGCGGCGTAACTGCACGCACTAGATCTTCCATTACCTTACGCCGGTTTTCATTCAAACTATCAAAACAGCCTGCCTTAACTAAGGTCACCGTTTTCTTGGGAGTCATCGCAGTTTTAGCCAGGAAATCTTCTACTGAATCATATGGCCGGTTATCAATAATATTTTGTGCATCATCCTTACCGATACCCACGATCGGATATAAGCCAAATAAGATGCGCCCACTTTCACTATCGGGTAAAAATCCATAATCAGAGCGATTTATATCAGGATTAACAACAACCCCTGGCATTTGCCCAATCGCACGACTGACTTTAGCATAGTCGGCGCCAGTAAAGATATCGCCATAAATACCACTATTAACTGACAAGCAAGCAGTTTTCCAATAAACTGCTCCAAAGCGGTAAGCAATATTCATTTCAACCATTAAAACCAAAGTATAGGTTGTTCCATGAGCTAAGTTAAAACTATAATATTTAGCTGGTTCAGCACAGCTATCCCAGACATAGTTCAATAAAGCCTCAGACGTGCCTAAGTTCTGACCTTTTTCATAAAAATGTTTTTTCTCTTGCTCATATAATTCTTGATTTTTTTTAGCGATCGATTTCCGTAATCGATTAGCTTCCAATAAAGTAAAACCAGTAATTTGTGGGTCCATCGTTAAAGCCATTAACGTTTCTTGCGAGTAGCAAACACCATAAAATTTCTGTAGATGTTGTTTCATTAAAGTGATCTCATCCGTATTTAAACCATATTTTTCCATGTCAGTGTCCCACTCGGACAGATCATCACGATAACGCAAGTAACGATCGATCGGCTGTTCACCTTCTGCCACTGTCAGACGCATTAGCGCATTAGCAGCCACCAGTTGATCAAAAGTCCGCGCGTTCATCTTAAGCAACGTTCGTCGTCCCGTCATACTACTAAACTCAAAGGCATTGATGATCTCGCCATCGAATAGCATATCGTACATCTCAGGTGCATCCATTTCTAAACGGTCCACTGCGAAATATTTGTCATATGTCGACTTGAGATCTCCTTGCCACTCGATTTTTTGATCACGTAACAATAAGCGCATTGCTTCATGAATACGATCCAAAGCATTTAAAGTTAAAATATCGTACTTTAAACCGCCCTGATAAGCACTATCATCCGCATCGTACTGCGTTACTTCTAACCCAGACTGTGTCTTCATCATCGCATTATGTGCTGTATATGGTTCATTAGTGATCAATACGCCTGAAGCATGTTGCGAGATTCCACGTACCGAGCCTTCAATTTGTAACATTGTTTCTTTCAAATGTGGAACTTTTTCTACTGCCGCAATAAAATCTTGGGCAGGACGCCGACCTTTGTCTTTGTTACCATACAAAGCATCCTTGATCGGCCATGCGACCATTCTTTCCTTGGGTAACAAATTAACTAAATTTCGTGATTCTCGTAAATCAACTTCCAAGCCACGACAAGCTGTCAAAACCGTTGAAGCCGATGCCTGAGTATTAAAGGTACAAAAATTTAACACATGATCATTACCAAAATAATTCTTAAAGGCTTCAATGATGTCACCACGTTTGGCACCTTCAGTATCCGTATCAACATCAGGCAGATCATCCGCTCTTTCTGCAGACAAAAAACGCCAATATGGTAATTCATATTTGATTGGGTCGATTTGTGTAATATCCAAAAGATAGGCCGTATAAAAACAACCGACTGACCCACGACCAGGACCTACTAAAGAGCCTGTATCCCAGACGATCTGCAACAACTTACGCATCGTCAAAAAGTATTGTGACAATGGTGCACCCAGATATTCACTGACTGCCTTGATCGCGTTTAACTCAGCATCGATCCTTTGCAAATGTTTCTGGTCAAATGATTGTTGTTTTTCTTTCATTGCATCGATCAACAACCGCAAAAAGTATTGATCAGCTACCTCGTTAGATCCAAAGAAATAGCTGATAGCTGGATAGTCAGCCAATTTAACATCTAACTCACTTTGATCAACTGGTTTGAAATACGGCAGGCGTGTGGCAGGAATTTCTTGTGTATGTTTCAAACTATAAGTTTCGATTTGTTCTAATAACTCTAACGAATTTTTTGTCCCTGTTTCGATCACATTTTCGGGCAAATAATCACTTAATTCTTCTTTAGAAAATAAGTAGGCATATGAATAGAATCCTTTAACATCGCGTGCTTGCTTTTCTGATTTCAAAAAAGTTTCATGACTTTGTTGGTCACGCAAATCAACGTAGTGGGCATCAGTTGAGATCAAGTATTTAATACCCGTTTCTTGAGAAAGCTCTATCAAAGCCTTGTTAACTGTTACTTGATCCGGTGTATTTGCTGGCATAATTTCAAAGTAGAGATTTTCTGGTCCAAATAATTGGCTTAACCGACTAACTAATTGTTGTGCTTGTTGTTTAGAACCATTTAAAATAATTTGTGATAATTGTGAGCCTAAACAGGCCGTCGAAGCAATAATATCTCCACGGTAGGCTGGTAAATTCGCCTCTAGCCAATCCCAATATGTGGGTAAGCGACGCATACTACGCATAAAGAAACTATCCATCCATGCTTGCGTTGTAAGTTGTCTTAAAAAGTGGTAACCGTGTTCATTTTTGGCCGTTAGTACGAAATGATAAAATGGCAATGTTTCTTTATTTTCACGCGCTTGTTCTACTGCTTGGCGTTCCACTAAATAAATTTCGTCACCATAAGTAACCTTAAAATCCCCCAGTTTTTCCCGGTGTGTATTTAAGAATTTTTCTGCTTGAACATGGCTACTCAGTGTCTGATGATCACTTAAAGAGATCCCAGCCAGGCCTTTAGAATATGCTGCTTCAATAATTTCATCGACTTCATTGA
>DXAP01000101.1 GCA_019116985.1 Candidatus Ligilactobacillus excrementavium
ATAAAAGCTTCGAAAATATCACACAAAAGCGATGAACGTTTCCTTGCATCTGCTTTTTCTTCACCTTTACCTAAACGAATATATTCATCAAAATGACACTCTTTAGCAAATTTACTAAAACTATCTTCACAGACCATTGCAGCACGCAAACGCGAAAGCTTTCCTTCAGGCATTTTATCGTAACGTTTGAATAAATACTCCGAAACGCATAGTTGCATGACAGCGTCACCCAAAAATTCAATTCGCTCATAAAACTTCAAATTTTCTTTTGGATGTTCATTGACGTACGAAGCATGTGTAAATGCTTCGTCCAATAGATCTTCGTTTTTAAAATCGATCCCATAATCTGTTTTTAGATGTTGTGCTAATCCTATAATCACTACAATTACTCCTCTTCTTCATCCCTGTATCTAACTAACAGTTCAATTAAATATCGACCGGACTTATCTGATTTAGGAGAAACATCCACTTATTTGCCATATTTCTCCTAAGTCCGATATGGACCCATAATAGCCAATTTCGGACTGTTTTCTATTTTCTATAAAAAAAACTGGCACAGCCGGCCAGTTCATCAAAATAATTATCCATCTTAGTTCTTTTGGTGGGCAGTAATATACGAAACTGCTTGTCCGACGGTGGTTAACTTTTCAGCATCATCATCTGAGATCTCTGCACCAAAAGTGTCCTCTAATTCTAAGACAAATTCAACAATATCGATCGAGTCAGCGTCCAAATCATCCTGAAAGCTTAATTCATTAGTAACTTTGTCGGCTGAATAATTGAAACGATCCTCAATAATAGTTGCAATTTTAGCAAAAACTTCTTTTTCTGTCATTTTATTTACCTCACTCATAAGTCAGTACTATAATTTTATCTTTTTCATGATAAATTGTCCAGTATCTCAAAGATATCTATCACGATTTACATTATTTTGTCATATCAAGCTTATTTCTTGTCTGCTGCAGCTGCCTGGTCTTCTTTTTGCTGTTGTGCCGAAAAATATTCTGTAAAGTTAGGTAACATCTGCCCATCGATCATGCTCTTGATCTGTTTGATCGTATAATAAACAGTTTTAGCATCACTGGCACCATGAGCCTTAACAACTGGCGCTTTTACACCCAACAAAACCGCACCGCCGTACTGTGATTGATCCATTTTACCTTTGATCTGACCTAGGCTTGATTTTAATAATAAGGCACCTAGTTTACCCGAAACGCCCGAATTCATGATCGTATTTTTAAGCAAATGCATTACGGAAGAAGCAGTACCTTCTATTGCTTTCAATACAGCATTCCCAGTAAATCCATCGGCGATCACAACATCACATACACCTTCAAGTAAGTCACGTGACTCAACATTGCCAACAAAATTAATAGATTTATCAGCAGCGATCAGTTCGTGTGCTTCGAGAGTTAACTTACTACCTTTATGTGGTTCAGTTCCATTATTTAATAAACCGATCCGTGGTTCCTTGATCCCACGTACACTTGTAGCATAGTATTTACCTAAAAGTGCATATTGATATAGTTGTTCTGCCTTACTATCAGCATTTGCCCCACTATCAAGCAAATTAAAAGACTGATCATCTGAACTAACAACTGGCAAAGTTGAAACCAAACCAGGACGCGTAATACCTTTGATGCGACCAACCAATAATAAGCCAGCAGCTAATAAGGCACCTGTATTCCCACACGAAAATAATGCGTCTGCTTCACCATTTTTAACAGCAGTCGCCGCCATGACCATCGAAGAATTCTTTTTCCGACGGATAGCACGAACTGGCTCATCATTCATATCAATTTGTTCGTCTGCTTGAACGATCGAGATCCTGTCAGTGTTATGGATCAACGGATCGATTTGAGCTTGATCCCCATACAAAACAAATTCAACATCTAAAAATTCATCACGGGCTATTTCTACACCTTCAACAATAGTTTGTGGTGCATTGTCTCCACCCATCGCATCTATGGCTATTTTCAAATTTCTCATCCTTTCAATTATCACATCAACAAATGGTTAATTAATAATAACAAATATTCCATTGTGATACTTTCCATATTTTAATCCAAAGCTGGTTTCTTTAAAATCGTCCTACGCAAATAATTTATTAAGCCTGTATTTTCTGTTTTTCTTTCAAAGTCAGTATCACTTATAATAGCGTGTGCTTCTTGTTGGGCGATCTGTAAAATATTTAAATTTTCAACTGGGTCCCCGACTTGAAATTCCGGCATTCCTGCTTGTTTTGACCCTAAAACTTCACCCGGACCACGTAATTCCAGATCCCTTTGCGCGATCAAAAAACCATCATTAGTTTGCACCATCGTATCCATTCGAGCTTTACCATAATCATTTTTCGGATCGGCTACCAACAAGCAATAAGATTGACGGTTACCCCGGCCAACTCTACCGCGTAATTGATGTAACTGTGCTAAGCCAAAACGATCGGCATCTAAGATCATCATCACCGTTGCATTCGGAATATCTATGCCAACTTCAACAACTGTCGTCGCTACCAAAATAGAATATTCTTTATTCTTAAAATCTTGCATAACCTGATCTTTTTCCTGCGTTTTTAACTGACCATGTAATAACCCTACTTTATACTTGTTCTTAAAAAGCTCACTCATTTTTTGATAAACTTCTTGCGCATTTTGCAGCTCCATCATTTCAGATTCATCAATTAGCGGCGATACAATAAAAGCCTGCGCTCCACTTGCTATCTGCTGGCTTAAAAAGTTGATCGCCTCCGAGGTCTGTTTTTTAGAAAACCACTGTGTTCTGACCGGTTTACGATTTTTAGGTAACTCATCAATTACCGATACATCCATCTCACCATAGCTAGTAATAGCTAATGTACGCGGGATCGGTGTGGCTGTCATCGCTAAAACATCCGGTTTCGTACCTTTCATTCGCAAAAATTTGCGTTGCTCAACACCAAAACGATGTTGCTCATCGATCACAACTAAACCCAAGTTGTAAAATACCACATCAGGTTGGATCAAAGCCTGCGTACCGACAACGATTTGAATATAGCCATCCGCTAAGTGCGTCATTAATTCTCTTTTTTGGGCTAATTTACTGATTGAAGAATGTGTCAACAAAGCAACATTCACATTTAAAGGATCAAACAATTCGGCTAATTTCTCAGCATGTTGTTCTGCTAAAATTTCAGTCGGTGCCATCAAAGCACACTGAAAACCTGCAGTTACCGCTGCATACATCGCTAAAGCCGCAACCACCGTTTTCCCCGAACCAACATCTCCTTGTAACAAACGATTCATGTGCACCGGATGATGCATATCATCGCATATCTCATTCACAACTTTTTTTTGTGCGTTCGTCAGTTCAAATGGAAGTTGAGCAATAAACTTTTTTAGCAACGTATTATCATATGAAATTATCTGTCCGTTAGAATGCTGATCTTTAACTTTCATAAATTGTAAACCAGCCTGATAGCGAAAGAACTCTTCAAAAATCGCCGATCTTCTAGCAAGATCAGCAGCTGATCTACTAACAGGAAAGTGCATGTCATGGATCATCTGCTTGCGGTTTAATAACCGATATTTTTTTCGTAAAGATCGCGGTACAACGTCCTCTATCAAACTAGCATACTGTTCATAAGCCTGACTAACAAACTGTTTGATAGTATTGGGACGAATATCTTTAGAGGAACGGTAGACCCCTGCAAAGTCATCATTTCCTTTAGAGCTGAACAGTTTCATTCCCGTCACTTTTTGTCTTTTAACATCGTACTTACCATAGACACCAACTTCTTGCCCAGTTTCTATTTTGGAAGCGAGGTAAGGTTGATTAAAGAAAGTAACCATTAAAACATCCTGACCTACTAAAAAGCGAAAATTTAACCGGCTTTTTTTTCGTCCAAATCTAGCTAAAACCGGTTCAGAAGCCACTGTTCCTTTGATCGTAGCCTTCTCTTGATCAGCGATCTCATCAAGATTTTTGGTGCTTAGATCATCGTATCGAAAGGGATAAAAGGTTAATAAGTCTTCAATGGTGTTAATACCCAACTTGTTTAAGGCTGTCAACCTTTTGGGACCTGCACCATTTAAAACTGACACAGGGTCTAAAAGACTTCGTTCCTCCATTTTATTCACTCTCCCATTTACACTGTGATCTAATATTTAAATTCTAACTTTATTAATTACTAAAAGCTGACTGACCCCGGCTAGGACCAATCAGCTTACTTTATTCAACAGAGATCAAGTACGGATATAGAGGTTGATCACCTTCATGGATCTCAATTTCTAAGTCATCATTTTCTGTTAAAATAGCGTCTTTGACCTTCTGTGCATCAGTAGAATCACCATCTTCACCAATAATGATCGTTACGATCTCGCTGTCATCTTCAAGCATCGATTTAACCGTTGAGACAGTTGTTTGATACAATTTTTGGCCTATCACGTTGATATCACCATCAACAATACCCATATAATCACCCTTATTGATCTGTTGACCATCGATAGAGGTATCTCTAATTGACTGCGTTACTTCACCAGAAATAACTGTGTCCAGATCTTCGGTCATCATTTCAACATTATCATTCAGGGCTGAACTTGCATCAAACGACAACATCGCTGTCATTCCTTGAGAGATAGAACTTGTTTTGACAACACCGACAGGAACATCACTAACTTTTGCAGCTTGCTGTGCAGCCATAAAAATATTTTTATTATTTGGCAAGATAATGACCTGTTCTTTATTAGTTTGCTTAATAGCTTCAACGATATCTTCGGTACTTGGGTTCATTGTTTGACCCCCATCCAAGATTTTCGTGACACCTAAGCTCTTGAACATTTTTTTCAGGCCATCACCAGAACTAATTGAAATTATACCGTAGTTACCAGTTTCGACTGTTGCAGACTCTTCATCGTCAGCTTGTGTTTCAACTTGTGACTGATCATCATTTTCCAAAATCGTTTCATGTTGTAAACGCATATTGTCAACCTTGACCTTAACTAAAGAACCAAATTTTTGCCCATAAGCCAAGACCTGGCCTGGATGTTCAGTATGCACATGAACTTTAACTACTTCGTCGTCAGCGATAACTAATAAAGAATCTCCAATTTCAGCTAAATGTTCACGAAATTTATCATAGTCAAACTTAGAGTCAACTAAACGTCCATCCCCTAAACGAACCATGATCTCTGTACAATAACCATATTTGATATCAGCCGTATTCAACTTGCTTTGTACACTCTTATGGTGCTCAGCATTGACCATTTCATCCATTTCTTGCACAGAAGGTTGATGCGTATCATCTTCGACACGTTCATTGCCACTTAAAGCATCAAAGAATGCCTCGTAGACAAATGTTAATCCTTGACCACCAGAATCAACTACACCGACCTCTTTTAAAACAGGTAGTTGTTCAGGAGTTTGAGCTAGTGCTTTTTTAGCAGCTTCATACGTGTCCGAGATTATTTGGATACAATCATCTGAGTTTTTTATACGTTTACGAGCAGCCTCCGCAGCTTTTCGTGCAACTGTTAAAATAGTTCCTTCAGTTGGCTTCATAACTGCCTTATATGCAGTTTCCACTCCATTAGAAATAGCATCAGCCAAGTCTTGAGCTGATAAGGTCTTTTTTTTAGCCATACTTTTAGAAAAACCACGAAAGACCTGCGACAAAATCACACCAGAATTGCCTCTAGCTCCCATTAGTAGTCCTTTAGCAAGAGCTGATGCTAATTCACCCACCTCATTTGAGGTCGATTCGTTAACATACTTAAAACCACTTGCAAATGACAAACTCATATTTGTCCCTGTATCTCCGTCAGGAACCGGAAAAACATTCAAAGAATTTATAAATTCGGCATTATTATTCAAACGGTTTGAAGCAGCCGCTATCATTTTCCGAAATTCTTTATCAGTAATCGTTACAACTTTCAAATCTTACTTCCTCCTTGGCCGCGCTTAGTCTTCGATAACTTTAACGCCTTGAACTAAGACGTTAACCGATTTAGCCTTCAGCCCAAGCATTGATTGTAAATTATATTTAACTTTGTCTTGAACATTCCGACAAACTTCTGAAATTTTTGTTCCATAACCTGCAACAATATATACATCGATCGCGATTCCATCATCTTCTTGACGGACCACTACTCCTTTAGAGTAATTATCTCTTTTTAGTATCTCATTTAAGTTGTCACGGATCTGATTTTTACTTGCCATACCTACGATGCCAAAAATCTCCGTTGCAGCACCGCCAACAACCGTTGCAATTACATCATTGCTGATGTCAATATTGCCTAGCTGGTTCTGAATTTTTACAGCCATTAAAACAGCCTCCTTGCTATTATTAGACAATCATTCATTATTTTAGCATATGCTTTTGTTAAAACCAAACTAACATCTGCTGAACTTCACGATCTCTACCAAAAAAATTATGGTAAAAATACTCCTTATATCATTATCATAGCAAACTTTATCTTTTTTTAGCAAAGTATTTCAATGCCTAATATTAGCTAAAATTTGTTTACTATAGACCTAAATGACCAATTTTTAAACTGCCAAGGGATTTTACTTTACAGAAAAATCTTGCAATTGACGGGTTATTATGATAATTTAGTTTAGTGAGTAAAGCGACTATGTTCGCTGAAAAGAGAATAAGGAGGATCATTGATAATGGCAAAAGATTATATTACTGGCCGTAAAACTACTTTTGGCAAGAAGCGTTCACATGCTTTGAACCAAACAAACCGTAGCTGGAAGCCAAACTTGCAAAAAGTTCGCATCATGGTTGATGGCAAACCTAAGAAGGTCTGGGTTTCTGCTCGTGCATTGAAATCTGGTAAAGTTAAACGTGTTTAACCTAAAAAATGGACTCCTTTTGTTGGTGTCCTTTTTTTATACCCTGAAATTACTTTTTGAATACCATAAAATTAAGCTGGAACATAACTAGCTGTGCAACTCTAAAAGGGCCATCGGTCTATCCCATTAAAATGGGTTAAATCGACGGCCCTTAAACATGTCCCAAAATATCTTTTGTATCACTCTTTACATTTAATCATGAGATTGAATCGTACATATGACCCCGCTATCAAATGAAAAGCTCGTGGAATCTCCAACAAATTCATTACTTGATAAAGAGATCGGTTCAGCAAAATCAACTCCGGCTAACTGATATTTTGCATCATATAGATGTAGATCAGAAACCGCATTTAGTCCAACAAAAGCTAAATAACGTGTACTGGGTAATTTAGCAAGTTTATGATGTCCTGGTAGGTAAAAATTCAAATGATTCCAGCGGTCGACTATTTCAATTTGTTCACAATAAGGCTTAAATTCCGCCATTAAAACAAAGAATAAATTGCTTAAAAGCTGATCTAACCGTGCACCAGTTGCGCCATAGATCACAATTTTTTCAAAATCAAGATCTGAGAGGATGTAACGCAAGGCCAACATCGTATCAGTCACATCTTCTTTTTTAGGTCGGATCACACTCTTGTCTGAGTTTTGACGCACCAATTCAATTTCCTTTTCACTCGAAGAATCAAAATCTCCTACTGACAAAACTGGTCTGATCCCGGCTTTAATGAGCCTGACTGCCCCATAGTCAGCGCCGACCCATACTTCATCAGCGCTAGCCTGATTTAACAAATGATCAGCAAGATCAGTCGGCCAATCAGACGTCGGTCCCCCAACTAACAAATTAACGATCATAACTGTGTTTCGCCGGCTTCCCGGAGTGCCTTAATACGGTCAGCAGGATCGTCTGCTCCAAAAATATAAGACCCCGCAACTATTACATTGGCACCGGCCGCTAATGCTTGTTTAACAGTTTGGTCATTTAAACCGCCATCGACTTCAATATCATAGTTCCATTTATTTTCTTTTTTAGCAGTTGCGAGTTGTTTGACCTTAGACATCGTTTCTGCTAAGAAACTTTGACCACCTAAACCTGGATCAACAGTCATTACCAACACTTGGTCGACCATTGGTAAAACTTCGCTGATAACACTAACTGGTGTACCAGGATTGATCACAACTTCCGCTTTCATACCCGCTGCCTTGATCAAAGACAAAACAGAATGTAGATGTGGTGTAGCTTCCGCATGAACACCCATAATATCAGCACCTGCCTGGGCAAAATCAGCCACATATTTTGTTGGGTCATCGACCATCATATGACAGTCAAAAACTAGGTCAGAATGTGACCGTAATGCTTGCACGACATTAGCACCAAAAGTTAAGTTGGAAACAAAATGGCCATCCATTATATCAATATGCAGGTATTCAACTCCTGCCTGTTCAACTACTGCAACATCATGTGCTAAATTTGCAAAATTCGCGCTTAAGATCGATGGAGCAATCTTCATATTATCACCTCATTAAAATATTTAACCTAAATATTATAGTATAACTTGAATCACGCTTAAAGGTAAATTGCACACTTACTATTTATATTTTGGTTTTCTTTGTGCAATTTCACTTTGAAATTGCACGTAATTTTCATAACGGCTTGCCAAAATTTCGCCTGCTTCATAGGCTTGTTTGACTGCACATTTTGGTTCTTTTAAATGTAGACAACCACGAAACTTACAATTATCTTGTAACTCAACAAAATCAGGATAAAACAAGGGTAATTCTTCTTTTTCTACATCTAAAATTTCAAAAGAAGAAAAACCTGGTGTATCTGCGATCAGATTATTTTCAATTTGTCGTAAAGTGACTTTACGAGTCGTGTGTTTACCTCGACTTAAGGCCTTAGATACTTCAGCCGTTTCTAATTGTAATTCTGGAGCTATCAGATTTAACAGCGTTGACTTGCCTGCACCAGTCTGTCCCATTACCACGATCACTTCAGAAGTAACTGCACCAAGAAAATCTCGCCTTATTTTATCAGTATTAGTACCATCAAAAACAAAACAAGGGTAAAATTTTTGATAGTATTGCACTAAATCATGTAACTTATTTTTTTCTGTCTCATTAAGAAGATCAGCCTTAGAAAAATAAAGCATCGGCTTAATTTTATTTTTTGTTAAAGCTGCTAATTGCCTATCTAATAGATTGGTCGATAAATTTGGCTCCTTACAAGCCGTTACAATGACAGCCCGATCAACGTTCGCAACTGGAGGTCGAACTAAACTATTTTTTCTATTTAAAATTTTTAACAGATAGCCTTCGTTTTCATTATCTGCCTTAAATTCTACCCAATCCCCAACGTAAGGTGTTTCTTTTTTCTTGCGAAAATTTCCTCGCCCACGTGTGCGATAAATATGTTGATCAGCTAAAACATCGAAATATCCACTTAAAGACTGGACGATCTGTCCTTTAACCAAATTATTTCCTACCCTTCTTAATAAGCGATAAGTAAGTGCACGAAACCATTAACGTTCGCTAAAATTTCGTGCACTAACTATTCACTATTCTTGAGTTACATTATCTTTTTCTTCGATCACTTTTCCGTCACGTTCAATTTTGTATGCGCCCTTTTTTCCTTCATCTAAGTTAAAAGGTAAACGTATATCGCGATCATCTGTGATATTTAAAGCTTGATAAACATCTTTAATTTGATGATCCTTATCGGCAATATAAATCTTGATTTCATTACTTTCTTGTCCATCATTATCTTCAAATGGCAACTTAATTGTCAAGTTAAACTGTTGGTCACCATTAGTCGAACTTGATGTATCTGAAGATGACGAAGAAGAAGATGAAGTTTCAGAACTTTTTGACGAAGATTCTTTATTGGGACCTGACGAGATAGTTACATTGACCTGGGCTCCTTGGCTCATGGTACTACCAGGAGCGGGAGATTGTTTCATCACCAAATCCTCATCATATTTATCAGAATTTTCCCGTGTGACATTTAGTGTTAATCCACGTTCATCTGCGTAATCTTGAGCACTTTTTAACGTATAATTTGACAAATCACGTAATTTAAAGCTACGCGGTCCTTTTGAAACCTGGAATGTAACCGCAGCTTCGCTCATCAAAACTTTCTTATCAGCCGAAATACTTTGATCTTTGACCTCACCCTTTGGAATTTTTTTAGAAAATACTTTTTCAGACTGAACTGTAACGCCTCTTTTTTCCAACTGTTTTTTGATTTTCTTGTATTGCTGACCAGTATAGTCACCAAATTTTTCCTTTTTAGGTCCCTTAGAAACTACGATCTTTATTTTAGAGTCTTCTTTGATTTTTGATTTAGCGGCTGGCTTTGAACTTATAATTTGGCCATAATAATAAGTATTATTATATTCTTTGGTAATTTTACCGAGTTTTAACTTGTTATCCTTCAAGCTTTCATTTGCCTCAGAAGTCGTCATACCCTTCAGTTGCGGGACCGTAGTATCTTTAGGGATCATCGCATAAGAAAGACCCGTTCCTAATAAAAGTACTGCTAAAAAGCTAAGCAGTAGTACAACTAATTTTTTCTTCTTTGACCATTTTTTTCGTGGCTTCTTATTACTTTTTTCATCCGGATCTGAATCAACTGGCGAAGTTGGCCCTTTTTCATCAATGGTCTCAGTTGCCGATTTTCCATTCGTTTGGACATCGGATAAAACTTTAGTTTCATCATCATTCATAAACTTCGCTTGCCATTTTGGTTCATTAGCACGTTGCGGCGATAAACATGTCTTTAGATCTGCAAACATTTCCCCAACAGTTGCATATCTGTCTTGCAGATCCTTAGCTGTGGCGTGCAGAACGATATTTTCCAGTGGCTGAGGGACCTGTGAGTTTTCCTTTCTGACAGAAGGCATCGCTTCATTATAATGTTTCATTATAATGGAAACTGCGTTTTCTCCGCGATAAGGTACATGACCAGTCAACATTTCAAATAAAATAATGCCTAACGAATAAATATCAGTTTGCTTAGTGACTATACTGCCACGTGCCTGTTCTGGCGAGATATAATGAACAGATCCCATTACAGTATTTGTTTTAGTCATCGTTGATTGTGAAACAGCTAAGGCTATTCCAAAATCAGTGATTTTGACATTACCTTCCTGATCAAGCAAAATATTTTGTGGTTTAAGATCACGGTGAATTATCCCATGTTGATGGGCATCATCAACTGCCTCAAGTATTTGCTGCATGATCTCAACGATTCGGTCAAGTGAAAAAGGAAACTCATTTTTAATGTATTCTTTTAGATCCATTCCCTGCACATATTCCATCACTAGATATTGCAAACCACTTTCTTCGCCGATATCATAGATAGTCACAATATGTGGGTCAGTCAGTTCCGTTAAAGACATTGCTTCTCCCTGGAACCTTCGTACCGCAGTTAGATCGTTACGCATATCCAAGCGTAATAATTTGACCGCCACTGAACGTTTTAAAATTAAATCATATGCAACATAGACGTTAGCCATCCCGCCTTCACCTAAAGCATCAATTATTTTATAACGACCATTTATAATGTATCCTGACTCCATCAGCTGTTCCCCTCACTTTCAAAAGAAAGCAATAGGGCAGTAATATTATCAGCACCACCTGCTTCATTTGCAGCTTGGATCAGTTGTTGGCATTTCTCTTTTAAGCCTAATTTATCTTGATCTAAGATCCCTGCAATTTGCTGGTCACTGACCATATTAGTCAAACCATCCGTACATAATAGTAATTCTCCTGGAATGATCTCACATAATTTTTGGTCAAGCTGTGCATCACTTGAAACTCCTAGCGTTCGTGTAATAATATTTTTTCGTGGGTGCACCCGTGCTTCTTCCTTGCTGATCTCACCACTTTTGACCATTTCATTAACCAATGAATGATCTTCTGTTAATTGAACTAGTTGACCATCAGCAAATAGGTAACAGCGACTATCACCAATATTTGAAATTAAGATCTTCTTTTTAAAAACAACCACACAAACTAAGGTCGTACCCATTCCCATTAAAGAATCATTTTGATCAGCCGACTTGAGAATTTTTTTATTTTCAAAGACTGCTTGTTCTTGCAACCAAGAAAATGCATCTTTGGGCGTTTTAAAACCAGAATGCTCAAATTCATATCCAATATTGGAAACAGCCATCTCTGAAGCGACTTCGCCTCCCCGATGACCACCTAAACCATCAGCAACGATCGCTAAAGAAATACCAGCTGAGTTGTTAAAAAAACCCACGAAGTCCTCATTTTTACTTCTAGTTCGACCAACGTCGCTTAAATAGGAATATTTCACTTTGTACACCTCATTTTTGTTTTACAAGTGTGGCAATAAAGAAGCCATCCGAACCATAGTCATCTGGATAAAGAGTCAAAGATAATTCAGTGCGCTGCTTTTTAAGTTGTAAGTTAGTTTCCGTTTTGATCTGAGCAAAATCAGAATTTTCTGCTAAAAACTTATCGATCACAGATTGATTTTCGTCGTTCAATATAGTACAAGTGCTATAAGTTAATTGGCCACCTTTTTTCACTAAGGGAGCAGCCGCCTGCAAGATCTCTAACTGGATCTGAGCTAATTTTAAAATATCAGTCGCATTTTTTTCATATTTGATTTCAGGCTTCCGCCGTAATAACCCCAATCCAGAACAAGGAGCATCGACTAAGATCTTGTCAAATGTTTCCGTTGAAAAAACAGTCCCACTTTTTCTAGCATCCAAAGCTCTGGTTGTTACACTACCACTCAAGTGCATCCGCTCAACATTTCTTTGAATCAACCTTAACTTGTTTTTATGAATATCTAATGCATCAACATGGCCAGTACCAGTCAATTTTTCTGCTATTTGTGTTGTTTTTCCACCAGGTGCAGCACATACATCCAAAACTTGGTCATCTGGCTTGACCTTCATTGATTCAACACTCAAGATCGCACTTTCATCTTGGACAGTGATTTTTCCTGCTTTGTATGCAGTACTTTGTGGGATAAAACCACCATGAACCACCAAGGCAGATGAAGAAACTCGGCTTTCACTAGTCGTTATTTCCTGTTTTTTTAACGAGTCTTGCACTTCGGCTAAACTGCTAGTACGTGAGTTGATACGAATACTTTGCTTTGGAGTTTGCAAAGTCGATTTTAATAGAGAATCGGTCTTATCTTTACCTAGCTCACCATTTAATTTCTTTACTAGCCATTCAGGAGTACTGGTTTGTACACTAATTTTTTTAATTGGATCATCAATTTCAGAAACAGTAGACAATCCCTTGCGAGCGATCGCATGTAACACGCCCGTTACAAATCTTCTAGTTCCCTCGTGTCCCATTTGCTTTGAAATTTCAATTGCTTCATTGAATATTGCATGTTGCGGGACTCGATCAAGATAGGCCATCTGATAAACAGAGATCCGTAAAAGCTGTTTTACCCAAAGATCCAGTTTATTAGGATCCTTTAAAAAAGGCTTCAAGTAAAAATCCAGAGTCAACTTATTTTGGATCGTACCATAAACTAAATTCGTATATAAATTAACGTCGCGGTCTAAAAGTAATTGAGACTCTAATGTTTGATCTACTACTTTATTAGAGTATGAACTTTCTTTTTCGATCCGTGTCAAATCACGAACGGCAAGATAACGCGCACTCTTTTCTATTTTACTTGTCATCTGAAATTATAACCTGCCCTTTTTCTAATGCCTGATTCATACCATTTAAGTAGTCCGTAACAGCCAACTTTTGCTTCCCTGCTGGTTGCAATTCATTGATTTGATAAACTGTACCATCAGCTGCCGCAACTTTTAGTATATGTTTCGTTACTTCCACTACTGTACCTGCTGCTTGTTCTGTTATTTCCTCTAACGGGTCAATATTCCATAATTTAGTCCTTTTACCAGCAAAATTATCAAAGAAAGCTCCCGGAGCCGGACGAAGAGCTCGTATTTTCCAATCGACCTCTTGTGCCGTCATTGATAACATTAAATGTTCTTCTTCGGGTTTAATAGTTGGAGAAAAAACTACCTGTGTTTCATCTTGTGGCGTAGAAATTAACTCACCTGCAATCAATGCTGGTAGCTTTTCTAGTAACAGATCACGGCCTAGATAGCTTAACTTTTCAAATAAACTACCTGTATCATCATTAAGTTCGATCGGTAATTCAGCTTGGCCTAACATTTCACCTGCATCCATTTTTTTGACCATATAAATCAGAGTGACCCCAGTTTTAGAGTCACCATTCATTAAGGAATATTGGACTGGCGCGCCTCCACGATATTTGGGTAATAAAGAACCATGAACGTTCACTGCTGCGATTTTTGCACTATTAAGCAGCTTAGTCGGCAAAAACTGACCATACGCAGCTGTCACGATCAAATCGGGTGCCATATCGATCACGCGTTGCATTTCAGCACTACCGCTAACTTTTTCTGGTTGCAATACTTCTATCTCGTTTTCAACAGCCAATTTTTTTACCGGCGAAGCGGTCAAACGATGTTTACGCCCAACTGGACGATCTGGCTGAGTGACAACTGCTTTAACATCATACTCATTTTCTAAAAGTCCTTTTAAAACAGGAACAGCAAATTCAGGTGTTCCCATAAAAACAATCGAAGTCATAGTTTCACGTCCTTAATTTTTAAATGATTTTTTCTAAATAAAGTCGATCGGATCACGATCGATCTTTAATTGCAATTTACGTTGTGCTTCTTTTTGGCTAGTTAACAATAAATTTTCTAAGAACTCATCCAAATAAGGTTCACTCTTATACTTGATAACTAATTGGTAATAAAACTGATTATTGATCCGCATTATTGGTTTGGGAGTGGGTCCTAAAATAACGGCTTGTTTAGATAAAACCTGCTTTAATTGACCATTGATCTCAAACATTTTCTTGGCTACATCTGCTTCATTAGGCCCACTTGTTACGATCTGTGTCGTAAAGAAATATGGTGGGTAACCTCCTTTATGACGCATGTTCATTTCGATCCCAAAAAACTTTTCATAATTTTGGCTTTTAGCTAATTGAATCGCATAATGTTGTGGGTTAAATGTTTGGATCATCACTTCACCTAATTTATCCGCCCGACCCGCTCGTCCACTAACTTGCGTTAACAGTTGAAAAGTCCGTTCAGCAGAACGAAAATTAGGCAAGCTCAATGACGTATCAGCATTTAAAACACCAACTAAGGTCACATCGGGAAAATCTAATCCCTTAGCGATCATTTGAGTTCCAAGCAAGATCTCAGCTTCTTTATTACCAAACCGTTGCAATAATTTAGCATGTGCTCCCTTACGTCTAGTCGTATCAACATCCATCCGCAAAATCTTGGTATCTGGTAATAATTGTTGCAATTCTTGTTGTACTTTTTCCGTACCTGTTCCGTAATAACGAATTTTTTTACTATGACAGCTAGGACAGATCTGTGGGATCGGTTCTTCATGCCCACAATAATGACATTTCATTGAATGGGAATCCATGTGTAACGTTAAAGAAATATCACAATTCGGGCATTTTAGAACAAAACCACATTCACGGCACATGATAAATGAAGAATAGCCACGGCGATTCAACATTAAAACTACCTGCTCTTTTTTCTTTAATCGCTGTTTTATCGCCTCTAATAATGGCGTTGACACATCAACGACTGGTGCTCTTTTTAATTCTTGACGCATATCGACCAAATTAACTTGAGGCAAAGGCTGGCCATTGATCCGTTGATCTAATCTCAGCCACTCATAAACACCTTTTTGCGCACGTGCACGCGACTCTAAAGATGGGGTAGCACTACCTAAAACCACGGGGCAATTATGCCATTGTCCACGTTTTATCGCAACATCACGTGCATTATATTCAGGCATATCTTCTTGTTTATAGCTAGTTTCATGTTCTTCATCCATGATAATGACACCGATCTGCTCCAAGGGAGCAAAAACTGCCGAACGAGCTCCTACTACGACCGTAGCTTCATGACGTTCGATCCGACGCCATTCATCATATTTTTCACCTTCGGACAAACCACTATGCAAAACGGCCACATTAGAACCAAAACGTGATTTCACTCGACGTACCATTTGTGGAGTCAGCGAAATTTCAGGAACTAGCATTAAAGCTGTCCGTTGATTCTTTAAAGCACAGGCGATCGTGTATAAGTAAACTTCTGTTTTCCCACTACCAGTAACTCCTTGTAGTAAAAAGACTTGATTTTTTTGTTCAACCACCGCTTGATCGATCTGCGTAACCGCATTTTCTTGCGCTGGTTGTAGTTTTTTAGGTTCTGTCTTCTCGATTTTTGTGTCGCGATAAGGATCACGATACTTTTCTACTTTAACCTTTTTAAGCCAACCTTTTTTTTCTCCTTGCGAAAAAATCGCTGAAGATAGGCCACTTTCTTGTATCGCTTCTTTCAAGATCATCGTCTTATCACCTAAGTTATCCAAAAAATCTAATAACTTGGCAGACTTAACTGCATTTGTACGTAGTGCATCCTTTTGACTTAATATTTCAGTAGAAGTCAGTAAATTAGTAATTGCCGTAACTTTTTTAGAACGGGCACGGTCATGAACTTGATAAATAACTTCCGCCTTTTTATCGCGATTTAATTTAGACAAGATTTTAAAAGATTCCGGGGTCAGCGTTTTGCTGTCAAAGGGCAACTCCTCTTCCTGACCGAATAAAGCCTTCACCTCATCTGAAACGTCCGTACTGATCAATCTGATCGATTTATTATAACTAGCTCGCATTGCAGCAGGTAACATAACTTGCAAACATGAAATTTTAAAAGAAAATGTCCATTTAGCCAACCAGTTTGCCAATTCCAGCATTTCCCTATTTAAAACAGGAACTAAGTCTAAAACTTCCTCAATATTTTTTAGTTCAAATGAAACATCCGGCCTTTTTGAAATAATTTTAGTCGTAAATCCTAGAATTTTTCTATTGCCAAAAGGTACGATCACACGCATTCCGGGAAACACCTGGTTTATCAACTCTGTCGGCACAGCATATGTGTATGGCTGATTTGTCTGCATTGAAGGCACATCAACTATCACTTCAACAAATTGTTCACTCACGTTTTTCCCCTCTTTAAATTATTATAAAGTAAGCAGCTGGTCTAAAATTTCATTTGCAATGTTTTCTTTGGTATTTTTCTTTAACAACTTGGGTTCTTTTTCTGGCTGCAATAAACGTACTTCGTTTTCAGAGGAATTAAATCCAATATCTGAGCGAGAAACATCATTTAAAACCAACATATCTAAATTCTTTTCTTTTAATTTTTTGTTGCCATTCTCTAATAAATTTTGTGTTTCTGCAGCGAAACCAACTAGACGTTGGTGGGTTTTTATGTGACCTAAACCAGCTAAAATATCCGGATTAGTCACTAAGTCAAGCTGAAGATCTTTCCCATTTTTCTTTATTTTTTGGTCTGCAATTGTTTTAACATGGAAATCAGAAACAGCCGCTGCCATGATCACAAAATCATTTTGTGCAAATTTAGACTCAACTTTTTGCTGTAGATCCTTGGCAGACATAATATCTATTACAGTTACATTTGTTGGATGAGCCAATTTGGTTGGGCCACTGATCAATGTGACATTTGCACCACGATCTGCAGCCTTTTGTGCCAAAGAATAACCCATTTTTCCACTGGAACGATTTGTCAGATATCTGACTGGGTCGATTTCTTCAACGGTCGGACCAGCAGTAATTAAAACATTGATACCTTTAAGGTCCTGTTTTTGTTCATTTTCGGCTACGATCCATTGATAGATATCATCAGGCTCAGGCATTCTTCCATGTCCATTATACCCTTCTGCTAAAAAACCAGTTGCTGGCGGCATGACCTTGATCCCATCTTCAGCTAAAATTTGGACATTTCTCTGTGTAACTGCTTGCTGCCACATATTCTCGTTCATTGCGGGGATCACAAATTTTTGAGCATTTGTGGCCAACAATGCTGTAGAAACAAAGTCATCAGCAAGCCCATTGCTCATTTTAGCAATAACGTTGGCTGTAGCTGGTACAACTATTGCCATATCTGTCCAATCCGCCAATGCAATATGTGGAACAAACTCCTGCTCTCCAGCTGTCTGAAAATCATGATAAACATGGTGATTTGTTAAAACCTCAAACGTTTTAGGATTCACAAATTCTTGAGCTGCTGATGTCATTGCAACTCGTACTTCACAACCCGCCTTAATAAAAAGTCGAGCCAACTGGGCTGTTTTATAAACTGCGATCCCACCCGTAATATACATTGCTATATGCTTTTTACTCACATTTTTCGTTCCCTTCACTGACTAATATTATCCTAATTGTATCAATTTTAGCGGTAATAAAAAAGTACTCATTACTTTCATAGAAACATTCGACTTTGCTGTCGTCAGTTATTGAAAGTAATGAGCACTTATTTTTAATGAGGCTTATTTTTATTTATGATCAGAGATCTTTAAATCTCCTGCTTCTACTTCTTCAAGTGCACGACCAACATTTTTATTGGAAGTATATTCACTTAATAAAGGCATTGCACCTTCATCGAGTTCATGTGCGCGTTTAGCAGCAAGCATTACCAGAGAGTAACGTGAATCAACTTGGTCTAACAATTTATCAACTGATGGGTATAAAATCATTTTAAAGCATCTCCTAATTGTTTTTTATAATCCGGTAAGAAACGTTTAACTCGCCAACGTTCAGCACGAATAATTGTTTTAATTTTCTCGGCAGCTACAGGAACTTCATCATTTACTACTGCATAATCATAGTTTTGCATCATTTCTATTTCTGCAACAGCCTGATGCATTCGCTTATTGATAGTTTCAAGGTCATCAGTCCCGCGATGAACGATACGCTGCCTAAGTTCCATTAAATCAGGTGGAGTTAAGAAAATAAATAAACCATCTGGTACTTTTTCACGGACTTGCATAGCACCCTTGACTTCAATTTCCAAAAATACGTCTTTGCCTGCATCCAACATCTCATTCACATATTTTAAAGGCGTTCCATAATAGTTGTCAACATATTGTGCATATTCAAGCATGCCGCCAGTTTCGATCTCATTTTCAAATTCCTCTTTCGAAACAAAAAAATAATCTTTACCGTTCACTTCACCTGGTCGCATCTTTCTAGTGGTCATTGAAATCGAATAATCAAAATTATTGCCTGGTTGCGAAAAAATCTCTTTTCTGACCGTTCCCTTACCCACTCCAGACGGACCCGAAAGCACGATCAGCATTCCTCTTTTAGACATGCACTAAAACTCCTCAAATAAATATTTAACTACTATAATGCACTTTTTGGCCACTTTTTTCAAGCTTGTCTCCCAAGAAACGCAAATAAAATTTTTGCTTTATTGGAATTCTTTTAAAAT
>DXAP01000102.1 GCA_019116985.1 Candidatus Ligilactobacillus excrementavium
TTAAATCCACGATGGCCAAATTTCATTTTGAATGTTTGCGCACCATTTGCTAAAGCAAACAACTGATGTCCCAAACAGATCCCAAACAATACCGTTTGTTGTTGTAAGTTTTGAATGGTTGCGATCGTATCTGGGAAATCTTGTGGATCTCCAGGACCATTCGAAAGTAAAACACCATCTGGTTTAAAGCTTAAGATCTGTGCAGCCGTATAAGTGGCAGGTACAACTACAATATTACAGTTGCGTTTGATCAACTCACGCAAGATACTTTGCTTAGTACCATAATTAATCACTACTATTCGGTATCCTTCACCTGGTATCATATAGGGTTGTGTTTGTGCTTTGATCGCCAAAGCAAAAGGAGCTGATTTTTGCCAAGACATTTGAGTGGGAACATCATCGACTAACTGTGCTTTCATTGCACCAGATCTCCGGAGCTTTTGCGCAATGGCGCGGGTATCTACCCCACTGATCCCTGGTATATCTTGTTGTTTTAAAAATTGATCTAAAGTTGCAGTAGACCGCCAGCTGTCAACGACCCGTGCTAGTTGTCGACACACAACTCCTGCACAATTAGACTGAATGTCTTCACTATCGGCCAAGGACACCCCGTAGTTTCCAATCAAAGGATTTGTAAAGACTAAAATCTGACTTGCATAAGAATCATCTGTGATCGCTTCTTGATAACCAGTCATACCTGTAGTAAAAACTAATTCACCCTCAGAAACTCTTGTCGCTCCGAATGCTTGACCTTGATAGATCGTTCCATCCTCTAAAACTAAATAACGTTTCATTTTACTCTTCACTCCTATCGTTGATTATTCTGCTTTGTTTCGGCTTGATACACGACATTACCGTTGACCATCGTTAAAATCGTCCTGGCACTCACTTTTTGTCCGGTAAATGGTGTGTTGTGTGCTTTAGAGCAATATTTACTATCTGACAATTGTTCTTCGAAATGAAGATCAAAAATCGCTAAATCAGCTCGTTTACCGGGCAAGATCTTGCCCGTATCTGCCAAACCTAAGGTATCTGCCACACGCGTACTCAAAAGCAATAACAATTGCTCTAAAGACATTTTTTTAGTACATACGAGCTGTGTATATAAGGTCGCAAAGGCTGTTTCACTACCAGTGATCCCAAAAGCTGCCTGCTTAAGCCCGCCTGCTTTATCTTGTATTGTATGAGGAGCATGATCAGTGGCAATAATGTCGATCGTATGATCTAATATCCCCAGTAATAACGCTTCTTGGTCAGCCTTAGACCGGAGAGGAGGATTCATTTTATAATTTGTGTCATCTTGTTTGATATCATCTTCCGTGAGTAACAAGTGGTGTGGCGTAACTTCACAGCTCACATTTATCCCTGCTGTTTTTGCTTGACGGATCAAAGCAACTGTTTCCTTAGTTGAAATATGGCAAACATGGTAGTGTACACCTGTTTGTTGAGCAATCAAGAGATCACGTGCCACTTGAGTTGACTCGCTCAACGCTGGGATACCTGCCAATGATAATTGCCGTGCGGTTGGACCTTGGTTGATCACACCGTGGTCAAACAAGCTATTATCTTGTGCGTGAACAGCGATCATCATGTCGGCTTTAACCGCGCGTTTGCAGGCTGCATACATAGTTGACGCTTTTTGTATCCCCTGACCGTCATTACTCAGAGCAAAAGCACCCGCTTTTTTCATCCCAGCAAAATCATTTAAAGTTTCACTAGTCAAATCTTTAGTGACCGGTGCATACTGTAAAACACGGACACGTCCCTTATCCGCATTAGCCTGGCACATTTGCTGAATGTTTTTTGGCGTATTGGGTACCGGCTGGACGTTTGCCATCGCACATACTGTTGTATACCCTCCGTGCGCTGCCGCCATCGTTCCACTAACCAGATTTTCTTTTCTAGTTTGCCCGGGGTCACGATAGTGCACATGGGCATCGATCAATCCCGGACTAACTACCATGCCACTTGCATCGATCGTTTGAGGTGCAGTCAGATTTTGTCCGAGCGCACTGATTTTTCCATTTTGAACTAAAACATCAACTTGTTCAAAATGTTCTCCTAACAAGACTTGGCCATTTTTGATCACCGTTTGTTGCACTTAAATCCCCCCTATCTGACGGCCGTTAATAACCGCCTCTAACATTGCCATCCTGACATAAACTCCATTGGTCATTTGTTTCACAAAGCGCGAACGCGGTGCTTCAACTAGTTTTGACGCCATTTCCACATCACGATTTATCGGGCCAGGATGTAAGATGATCGCCTTTTCTTGCATCTGCTGGTAACGTGATATCGTTAAACCATATTTTTGATGATAGCTAGCTGCGCTAAAAGCTTGTTCTTGTGCTAGATCTGTGTGACGTTCATGTTGAACCCTTAATAACATCAAAACATCGATCTGTGACACCAATTGATCAAACTCTACGTACTCACCATATTCGCTAAACTCAGACGTAAACCATTCGGATGGGCCGGAAAAATACAAATGTGCGCCTAATTTTTTTAACATTTGCATATTCGAGCGAGCTACCCGTGAATTTTTTAAGTCACCAACGATCGCAACTTTCAGATCCTTAAAACCACCATATTCTTCATAAATCGTTAGCAGGTCTAACAAACATTGTGACGGGTGCTGTCCTGAGCCATCGCCCGCGTTTAATAGCCCTAAGTTCAGTTGAGAATTCGGTTGATTCAAAACTTCTTCATAGTAGGTATTTTGTGGATGTCTGATCACAGCAAGGTCAATACCGATCGCTGACATCGTTAGCAAAGTGTCATACAGTGATTCACCTTTTTGTACTGAGCTAGTCTGCGCCGAAAAAGGAAAAATGTTTAATCCCAATTTTTGTTCTGCCATCGTAAAGCTAAGTTTGGTCCGTGTTGAATTTTCAAAAAATAAATTAGCAACGTTGATCTCCCTAGTAAATTCAGGCCTGGTCGGTGAATTTTTAAAGTCTTGGGCCCGCTGTAATAAACTAAAAACTTGTTGGGTAGTTAACTTTTCGACCGAAAGAAAATGTGATAATAAAACTGGTGCTTTTCTTGATGACATCCTATACTCCCCTTTACACTTGCAGTTAGTTTGTTAAACTAATCCATTTATTTTTCTTCACTCAGAGCATTTTTTGGTAAGATCAAGTTCAAGATGATGCCTAGTACTGTTGATAAAGCAATACTTGTCAATTGAAAGTTTCCCAATTGTAGGTAAGTTCCACCGATACCGATCACCAAAATCACGGAAGTAACGATCAGATTTCTTTTTTTCTCATAATCTACCTTAGAATCGATCAAAATACGTAGACCATTCGAAGCTATCATGCCAAACAAGAGGAATGAAATACCACCGATCACAGGGCTTGGTATTGTCTGGATCAGAGCTGAAACTTTACCACAAAAACTGAATACAACTGCAAAGAAAGCTGCACCTCCAATGACCCACACGCTATGAACTTTTGACATTGCTAACACACCGATATTTTCACCATAAGAAGTTGTAGGTGGTCCACCGACAAAACCAGCAATAATAGTTGATAAACCATCACCCAATAAAGTTTTGTGCAAACCAGGTTTTTTCAAAAAGTTTCTCTTAGTCAATTTATTCAGGACCATAATATGGCCCATGTGTTCCGTCATTGTTACAAAAGCGATCGGAGCCATACCGATGATCGCGGATGGATAAAATTTAAAATCATAATTTACAAACATCACATTGAAAGCTGGTAAACTTAACCATTTGGCTTCTTTCACTGGTGTTAAGTCAACGATCCCCACCAACAATGCCAGTATATAGCCACAAATAATACCCAATAATACGGGGATCATACTTGGAAATCCTTTGAGGAACATGTTAAAAATGATCGTGATCAGTAAGGTAAACATCGCAACACCGAAAAACCTCAGGTCATAGTGCGAATTATTCAACATTGCATCTTCCGCCGCCGTAGTAGCTAACGATAAGCCGATCACAATGATGATCGGTCCCACAACTACTGGAGGTAAAACTTTGTCCATCCATGTTGAACCAAACTTCGAGATCAGCCAGGCAACTAAAACATAGACTAAACCGGAAACGATCGCCCCTTGACCAACTGCCGGATATCCATACTGGTGCATCAATCCTTGCATTGTGACTACATAAGCAAAACTAGACCCAAGATAAGCCGGTATTTTAGCTTTAGTACAAACTATGTAAACTAGCGTTCCTACACCTGAAGCGAATAAAGCAATACTTGGATCGATCCCGATCAGCAATGGAACTAAGACTGTTGCTCCAAACATCGTAAATAAATGTTGGATCGATAAGATCAACCAGTGTCCAAAACTTGGCTTATCTCCAATATCTAAAAGTGCTTCGTCATTACGAAATTCTTTTGTGTTTTTTTCTGACACGTCAAATCCATCCTTTCAATGAAACTATCTCTTATTAATAATTACAATAACGTTTCTGCTACTACCTTAAAATTTAAACTGAGATCAGTTTCAACTTTAGTAAGACCTTTTAATAAAAAAAGCCTAGACCATCTTTAAATGATCTAGGCAAAATACACTTGCACAAATAGCTAGTCATTTAGACAGACTACGTGTTAGTAAAACCGTTGTGCTCTCACTGGAGTCATTTAAATGGTTCATTTCTTTAATATTTATATTTAACTTTGTAAAAAAGTGGATCAAATCAGTTCAATACCATCTTTACCATCGACTTCTGACATATAGACCGCAACCTTTTCATCCCAAGATGTTGGAATGTTCTTACCAACAAAATCAGCACGGACTGGCAATTGGCGGTGTCCGCGGTCAACTAAAACAGCTAAGCGCACCTTACGTGGCCGTCCTTGATCCATGATACCGTCAAGTGCAGCGCGGATGGTCCGACCAGTAAACAAAACATCGTCAATTAAGATCACATTTTTGTCTGTTACATCCGTTTTGAATTCTGCAACTTGCTTAGCCGCTCTTAATCCATGATCACTGACATCATCACGATAGTGCGAAATATCAAGCTCATTTACACCAACTTGGGCACCCTCAAGTTCCTTCAAACGCTCGGCGATCCGTTGAGCCAAAAAAACTCCGCGTGTTTTGATCCCAACTAAAACCAAATTATCGACGCCCTTATTATTTTCAATGATCTCGTATGTGATCCGGGTAAGTGCTCTTTTCATGGCGATCTCATCTAAAATCTGTTTTGGCATTGAAAAATTACCCCCTTTGAATTAAAACTCTTATTATAAATAAACTTTAAGTTCGTCCCTTGGAAAATTAAAAGCACTTGATCGTATAAAAAAAGCTCGACATGTAGCCAATTTAGGGCACAGTCGAGCTCACCACAAAATGGTGTTGCTAACTTTTTCATAAATGCTGCCCTTACTAGCCTCTCTGGACTAAGTTTTAAAAGGAACTTAACTTTTGTTAGTATACTAATTAGTTATACCTTTGTCAAGGCGAGATAAAATATTTTTAAAATAATCTGGTAGCTCGGCTTTAAAATCAAGCCTAACACCTGTTACTGGGTGGGTAAAACCTAATTCAGCTGCATGTAAATATTGACCTTTCCCCGCTAAAGTTTTTTTGGGCCCATAAACAGGATCTCCAGCAACTGGGTGACCAATATACTTCAAATGCACACGTATTTGGTGGGTCCGTCCTGTTTCTAACTGACATTTGATCAATGTGTATGCTTGATAGCGACGAAGTACTTCAAAATGTGTCACAGCTTTGCGACCGTTTGCGACAACTGCTTGTTTTTTGCGATCTTTTGGACTCCGACCCAAAGGGGCATCGATCGTGCCACGATTTTCTTTCATATTTCCATGAACCAACGCCAAGTAATAGCGACTAGTGGTTTTATCTTTTAACTGCTGTGACAAACTTCGATGTGCCTGATCATTTTTAGCGACCATCAGCAAACCCGAAGTGTCACGATCAATACGGTGCACTATACCTGGACGCAACTTACCATTTATTTGCGATAATGGACAATGGTATAATAAAGCATTAACTAAAGTGTGATCAGGATGTCCAGCTGCCGGGTGCACGACCATTCCTGCCGGCTTATTGACCACCAACACATCATCATCTTCATAGACGATATCTAAAGGGATGTTTTCTGCTTCCAAGTCTAATTTCTGAGGTTTAGGCTCTGTCAGTTCGACATGGTCGCCAGCTTTAACTTGATAGCGCGGTTTAACACTTTGTTCGTTGACTAAAATGTCATTTGAAGTCAACAATTTTTTGATCATCGAGCGAGAATATTCTGGAAATACCACACTCAAAACCTGATCCAAACGTCCTGTTTGATCTGTGATGGTGAACTCTTTCATATTGAATCATCCTTTAACATTACAAGCAATATTATTATAACTCCGACAGTCAGAGCACAGTCGGCAACGTTGAAAATCGGAAAGTTTATAAAATCTAATTCAAACATATCGATCACATAGCCTAGGCGTAAACGATCGATAAAATTACCGATCGTTCCACCTAAAATAAGCGTCAACCCTAAGGCATAACCCCAATTTTTCCATAACTTTATAAAATAATAAATTACCACAGCGATCGCGATAACTGAGATGATCGTAAATAACCATTGTTGTCCCTGTAAAATACTCCATGCTGCGCCATAATTTCTAATATGGGCTAACGACAACCAGTTATCAACCAAAACTTCACTATGTCCAAGTGAAATATTACCTAAAACATAAAACTTCAAAGACTGGTCAAGCAAGACAACTGCGAAAACTAAAAATACATAAATCGGCATAAAATCGGCGCCTTCCATCTTTATTATGCTTGATCAAAATATTACATCAGCACACTTTTTTTCTAATTGATTCAAACCTAACAACGTTTTATTTAAAACAAACCTGTGATCTGACCATTTTCATCAATGTCAATTTGATCAGCAGCAGGAAGAGCTGGCAGCCCCGGCATAGTCAAAACATTACCTGTCAAAGCTACGATAAAACCTGCACCCAGTTTAGGGACAAACTCACGGATGTGGATCGTAAAATCAACCGGCGCTCCTAAAAGTTTAGGATCATCGCTGAACGAATACTGTGTTTTAGCCATACAGACTGGCAGTTTATCCCAACCTCGTTCTTGAAATTCTGCCAGTTGTTTTTGAGCTTTATTTGAATAGCTGACCTGGCTACCGCCATAAATTTCACTTACGACCGCACTGATCTTATCAGTTAAAGACATCTGAGGTGTGTACAAAGCAGCAAAATCCCTATTTTGCTGACAACTTTCTAGGACTCTTTGTGCCAAGGCTTGTGCTCCTTGACTGCCATGAGCCCAAACATCTGTTACTTCAGCAGCCACACCTTCAGTTTGACACAGATTTTTCAAACACTGCAATTCTTGGGTAGTATCAGCAACAAAACGATTGATCGCAACAACAACAGGAATATTATATCTTCGCATAGCTTGGATATGTCGTTTTAAGTTGCTAAAGCCTTGAGTTAAAGCAGTAATATCTTCATGGTCTAATTGATCTTTAGCAAGACCACCATTCATCTTCAAAGCACGTACAGTTGCGACTAATACTATCGTGTCCGGATTTTTTTTCAAAACAGGGCTTTTAATATCTAAAAATTTTTCTGCACCAAGATCTGAACCAAAACCCGCCTCTGTCACCGTATAATCTGCCAATTGTAAAGCAGTTTTTGTGGCCAAGACACTATTACACCCATGTGCAATATTAGCAAATGGACCACCGTGGATCAAAGTAGGAGTATGTTCAAGCGTCTGGACTAAATTTGGCTTGAGTGCATCTTTTAAAATCACAGTCAATGCACCTTCAACTTTCAACTGTCCGACTGTCACTGGTTGACCAGTATATGTATAACCGATCAAAATTTTGGCGATCCGTTTCTTCAGATCGGCAAGATCTTTTGCCAAACACAAAACAGCCATAAGTTCAGAAGCAACTGTAATATCAAAACCATCTTCACGTACGACCCCAGATGTTTTACCACCTAAACCAACTACGGTGTGTCTTAACGCACGGTCATTAATGTCTAAGGCGCGCTTCCAGACGATCCGTCGTGGATCAAGGTTCAATGCATTTCCCTGATAAATATGATTATCGATCAGAGCAGCTAAAGTATTATTGGCACTCGTCAAGGCATGCATATCACCGGTAAAATGCAGATTAATATCTTCCATTGGCAACACTTGTGCATATCCTCCGCCAGTAGCTCCACCTTTCGCGCCCATGACCGGACCCATCGAAGGTTCACGAAGCGCGATCATAGTCTTTTTATTAACTGCAGTTAAGGCATCGCCTAATCCAATCGTGACTGTTGATTTACCTTCACCCGCAGGTGTTGGACTGATCGCAGTTACTAAAATTAATTTGCCATATGGTCGTGCATGATCACCAGCACTTAAAGACAAGTCAATTTTTGCTTTAAAATGTCCGTATGGTTCAACTTGTTCCAGCGGGATACCTGCTTTTTGAGCAACTTGGTCGATAGGAAGCAACTTTGCTTTTTGTGCGATTTCAATGTCTTTCATAATTAGTAAGATGACCTCCGTTCTTGATCAAAGTTAAAATCATTTTGTTTATTCCACAGAAATATTTTGTGAAATAATTTGTGCAAGTTCCAAAGCCTCTTGTTTTTTCATTAACCATTCATAATTATGATGTTTGGTTTTAAGTATCAATCTATGTTGCTTAACTTCAACTGCCACAACATCACTGTACAAGATCTCTACGTTATTGGTTTTGATCACTTTGTTGACTCTTAGTACATTTTTTCCTAGCTCTAAGTTACGTAATTTCACTTGTAAAGCAAAAACTAACATGAAAAGTATAAAAGTTATCACCGTCCATGGCTGCAATACTGTGATTTCTAACCACAATAACATACTTAATAAAAATAACATGAAAGTAAAGGACCAACAAATTACACTAGTTGCAAAGTCAGGCTGATAACTATATTTTTTATCCATTTATTTTCAATCACCTTACCTAAATTCAAACATATCTTACTTTAATTGAGTTTTTCTTTTTTTCCCCAGTATTGGAAAAGATCGGTCCTTAATGCACCGTTGTATAATTTACGCCGCTTAGTGGCTTTTTGCCCATATTCTTTTTCAAAATTTAAATCACTCGATAATATATATTTACTCCAAGTTTTTAGTGGGCGGTACAATTGTCCCATTTGTTGGTAAAGCTTAGCTGCCTCTTTTTGATCACTCAAACGAACACCATACGGTGGGTTAGCAACGATCACACCATTTTTATCTGTCGTCTTAAAATCTTTAACAGCTAATTGTTTAAACTCAATATCATGTAAAACGCCAGCTTTTTTAGCATTTAACCGTGAGATGGAGATCATCTCACCGTCAATGTCATAGCCACGGATATTGAGTTTTTGTTCAGTATTGATGGCCTCTTTTGCTTTGGCCCTCATCTTTTCTGAGATCTCATCAGAAAACAGCGGCCAAGCTTCACAAGCAAATGAGCGCCACGTTCCAGGCGCAATATTGCGACCGATCAATGCTGCTTCGATCGGTAAAGTCCCTGATCCACAAACTGGGTCAACAAAAGGCATTTCAGGGTACCAACGTGCTAATAAGATCAATGCTGCGGCCATGTTTTCCTTTAGAGGTGCCGCCCCTTTTTCAACCCGATAGCCACGCTTGAATAAACTACTTCCTGTTGTATCTAACAGTAATAAAACATGGTCTTTATTCAAAACGGCTTCTATTTGAAATTTAGCCCCATTTTCAGGGAATTTTGTGCGGCGATGATATGCAGCTGACATTTGCTTGACTACAGCCTTTTTGACAATTGACTGAATACTAGGAACATGATGTAAAGTTGACTTTTGGGATTTAGCATTTACAGGAAACTCAGCATCCATTGGTAAAAATTGATCCCAAGCAACAGCTTTTGTCTGTTCAAATAAATCATCAAAAGTTTTTGCTTCAAATTCATCCAATACAATTTTGACCCGATCTGCAGTTCTCAGCCACAAGTTGGCCCAAAATATATCTTCTAATGTTCCGCGAAAACGAACACGTCCATTTTCAACTTCAACTTCATAACCAAGATGACGTAGTTCTTTGCCGACCAATGCCTCGATCCCCGAAGCACAAGTGGCAATTAAATTGTATTCTTGCATTAAAGATCCTCCATATTTTTTAAAGGGAGCCCGCCTTCTAATTTTATTAAAAACTCAAAAGTCTCTAAAAGCTCCTAAAAAGTTAACTATTAAAAAAAGTCGGGATAATTAAAAATTACCCCGACACCTGTAATGTAGTCCTCTATAAGCCACGTTCCGTACGTCATTCGATCCAGGAATCGAAATCGGTGGTAATCATCTATCTCCGAGTGACTTAGCACTCGCCCCCATGATTTGTTCATTTCCGTCATGAAGCGCCCCTACCATAATTTGGGTTACCTACTCGTGGGGTTTACCGCGTTCCATCAAACAGGTTTCCCTGTTTGCTTCGTCACTGTGGCACTTTTCAAGACTACTGAGGCATGATCGAAATTTTAGCCCTTTTATCTGCCATAGCCTGTTATCACAGGCCTCCCGCCTTATTTTTTCAGCAAGCACGAACACTACAAGCATCGCAGCTTGTGTAAGCTTGGACTTTCCTCAGCCTGCTTAATGCAGACCGCGATTACCAGAAAACTACATTGCTTTATTAAAACTGATTACTTTGATCATCATCGTTAAGTTGGGCCCCAAAAACATGGCGCTCTAAATTAGACAAACGTTTTAAAATGTCCATATTCGTCGTGTTAGAAGCTGGACGTGATGTTTGCCCGGATTTACCAACTGCCACTTGTTTAGTTAACTCATCGACTTTGCTAACTAAACGATCATTTTCAGCTTGTAAGCGTTGATTCTCTTTGGAATATGTTTCATAGTCTTGAATTACATCATCCAAAAACTCATCAACATCATTAGGATCATATCCCCGCATCTTCGGCTTAAAATGTTTATTAACGATATCTTTAGGCGTTAATTTTACGTTTTCCATTGCATTGCACCCCATCCAAAAGGAACTTAACCTATAACAATATTATTATATCAGTTAATGTTAAAATTACAAGACATTTTATATAATAATCCATAAAAATTTTTAAGCATTCAAAGCTGACTATCACTTTTATTCTTGGTCATTTGCTGATTGCTCCGCCATTTCAGTTGCAGCATCTTGCAATTCGAACATATCTATCAATTCTTCACCATAAGTAGTTTTGGCTTGTCTTTTAAGAATTGACTGGTGGTCATACTTACTTTTGCCAGGGTAATCTGGATCATATATCAGTGTAGCACCTTCAGTATGACTTAACATAAATGTCTGATAGTTTTTTAATTGCTGGGGAGAACTGTAGGGTTGCCGACTAACTTCGCCACAAAAATCAGCCGCTTGTTTCAATTCCATCAAGTGCTGTTGCTTATCTTCTTGCCAATTTTCACCAAAATTTGCAAAGGGCAGCATTAAAGCTACCTTGAGCTCTGGATAATCAGACTTTAACTCCAACACTGTTTCGATCGTCCATTGTTCAACTCCCAACTGTCCCCCAGTCAGGACCCATTCCAGCCCATTTTCACACCGATTTTTTAAATCTTCTTTTATAACGTGTTTGATCACAAGTTTTTTCGGATCTTTATCATTAAAGACACTTAGTTCATAAGCACGATATCCTGTAACCCATAGTCGCATTTTCACTCACCTTCATTTGTCTTATCTGACTATGCTCGAACTATATTTTAAATAAGGTCAGGTAAAATTTAAGCTACTTAGACACACATGTTCTATAATCATATATGTCTAATTTTATACTCTCGTAAAAGTATATTATGACCAAAAGTTTTTTTCAAACTTTGCCAATGGAGCGTTGAGTTGCTATAATTAAGCGCATAGGAGTGTGAGAAAAATGATCAAACACTATCCAAATGGAGTTCCCTTTCAGGAAAATGTTACTGCTCAAAATGGATCAAGTTTCCGCACTGCTCCAGCGCAGGAAAATGTCATTTATGGTAATCGTGGCATGTCGCTTGAACAAGAGATCAATCTCAGTAACAAGTATTATTTGGAAACCGGAATAGCTGTCATCCATAAAAAACCGATCCCGATTCAAATAGTTGACGTGAACTATCCTAAAAGAAGTGCTGCTGTGATCAGAGAAGCCTATTTTAAGCAAGCTTCTACTACCGATTACAATGGTGTCTACCAAGGTCATTATATTGATTTTGAGGCGAAAGAAACACGTAGCCATTCTTCTTTTCCTTTGAGTAATTTCCATGATCATCAAATTAAGCATATGAAAGCATGCGAAAAACAACAAGGGATATGCTTTACGATCGTTAAATTCGTAACACGTCATGAAATTTACTTAATGCCTTCACATCTACTTTTTTTATATTGGGATAACCAGTCAAATGGTCGTAAATCTATTCCTTATGATCAAATAAAAAAGGAAAGTTATTTGATCAATTATCAAATTAACCCGCGGATTCCTTATCTTATAGGAGTCGATCAATTGATTCAAAAATTAAAGATGCCTTAACAAAGGAGTTTATGTTTATTATGAGTAAACAAGATCCAAAATATTCACGTGTTAATCGCCGTGAACAAGAACAAAAAAATAAACGACCGAAAAAACATCCACGTAAAAAACGCCATGTTTTTTCCACAGTTTTATGGTCGTTGTTACTATTGTTTATAGTTGTTGTCGCTGCTGGTGCAACTCTTTTCTTTTCATATGCTAGGAGTGCCCCTTCATTAAATGAAAATAGTCTAAAAAACCCAGGTGCAACAAAAGTTTACGATGCTTCAAATAAAAAGATCCTCACCCTTGGGTCACAAAATGCGGAAACTTTAAAGCAAAGTGAAATACCACAGCAACTTAAAGACGCTGTGGTCTCTATTGAAGATCGTCGTTTTTATGAACATAACGGAGTGGATATCAAACGAACAGTTGGGGCTGCTTTTTCCAACTTCACTAATTCATCATCGGGTCTACAAGGTGGAAGTACTCTCGATCAACAATTGATCAAGCTATCATTTTTCTCCACTAAAAAATCTGACCAGACCTTAAAAAGAAAATCTCAAGAGGCCTGGATGGCACGCAAACTGGATAAAACATACTCTAAAGATCAAATTTTAGCTTTCTATATTAACAAGGTTTTTATGGGTTATAGTTCATATGGTATGCAAACCGCTTCAAAATTTTATTATGGAAAATCGATCAAAAACCTAGATTTAGCTCAAACTGCTGTGATCGCTGGGATACCAAATGCACCGTCGCAATATAATCCATATTCCAATCCTAAATTAGCTTTAGCTAGACGGAATGAAGTTTTAGATGCGATGCTTAAAAACAAAAAGATCTCACAAGCTCAGCATGATGAGGCCAAAAATAAAGATATTAACGATGGCCTTCTACCATACCATCAAAATAAACAAAAAAATGAAAAAGCTAAAATTGCAGATCCATATTTGAAACAGGTCATATCAGAAGTTAAGAAAAAAGGCTATGATCCCTATGGTGCTAACCTTAAAATTTATACCAACATCGATATGGATGTACAAAAGAGACTATATAACATTGCCAATTCAAACGACTATGTTTATTTCCCTGATAAAAAATTACAAATAGCTTCAACGATCGTAAATCCTAATAATGGTAAAGTAGTAGCCATGTTAGGCGGACGCAAGAATGGTGATGTAACTTATGGTTTGAATCGTGCTGTGCAAACTGATCGGACAAACGGCTCGACTGCAAAACCATTAATGGACTATGCTCCAGCTATCGAATATTTAGACTGGGCAACTTATCATTCACTTAAGGATGAGAAATATACTTATCCGGGAACTAATACTCAGTTAAACGATTTTGATAATCAATATAAGGGTACAATGACACTACGTGATGCTTTAGTTCAATCAAGAAACGTTCCGGCTATTAAAACATTAGATGCAGTTGGGATCGATAAGGCACAAAACTTTATTGGCAAGTTAGGCTTTAAATATAAGAAACAATTAGAATATCAAAATGGTATTGGTTTACCATCTTCAACTTTGCAAAATGCGGCCGCTTATTCTGCCTTTGCCAATGGTGGAACATATTATAAACCATCGTATATTAACCGGATCGAAACTGCCGATGGTCAAGTTAATGATTATTCTAGCAAGGGCAAACATGTAATGCAGTCTTCAACTGCATACATGATCACTGACATCTTAAAGGGAGTTATTACTTCTCCAATGGGTTCTGGTACACGTGCTCAGATCCCTGGTCTCTACCAAGCTGGTAAGACAGGTACCAATGCATATCCAGATGATATTGCCGACAAATTCCCTGATGATGTTTCCATGGATTCGTGGTTCAATGGATATACTAAAAATTATTCAGTTTCCGTATGGATCGGTTATGACCACCCTTATCAAGGAAACAATTATTTGGATAAAGCCTCGGAACGTTTAGCTCAGTTAACCTATAAAGAAATCATGTCTTATATTTCTCAGGGTAAAACTAACTCCGATTGGTCACGTCCAAGTAACGTCTTAACTAAACAACTTAACGGGATACGTGAACTTTATCTAGCTGGTTCACCTGACCAATCGATGATGAAAGATGAGAGTAAAAATAGTAGTTCTTCCTCTAAGAAGAGCTCTTCTAAAGAAAGCTCCTCTGAAGAAAGTGAAGATAGTAGTTCTTCTAGTTCTGAAACTAGTTCAAGTTCTGAAGATAGTAGTTCTAGTTCAGAAGAAGCAAGCTCTAGTTCTGAAGATAGTAGTGAACCTTCATCTTCTCAAGAACCTTCATCTTCTCCTTCGTCTTCGGAACAGCCATCATCATCCCAGCCAAGCGAAAATGATGATAATAGTCAACCAAGCAGTTCAGAGCAACAACAAGATTCTGAATAAAATTTATTATTAAAGAGTGAGACAAAAGATGTTTCGAAGTCGGTTTGTAACGATGAGCGCATTATTTTGGGGCGTAGCAAAGCGAAGAACCAGAATAACGCAATCGTCCTTACAGTATGGCTTCAACCTTTTGGAACACGTTTAAGGGCCGTCGATCTAACCCATTTAATGGGATAAATCGACGGCCCTTTTTTATGCTTATTTTGCTATTAACTTTTAACTCGCATTTGCCCTTCACGACACTGCTTTAGCAATGGACAAGTTGCACATCGTGGTTTTTTGGCAGTACAACGATACCGTCCCCAAAAGATCATCGTATGATGAGCGCGGATCCACATCGACTGTGGCAATTTTTCCATGAGAATATCCTCAATTTTACGCGGTGTATCCTTTGGGCCTACTATACGTAACCGTTTAGTGATCCTAGTTACATGTGTATCAACAGCGATAGAAGGAACACCAAAACAGTCCCCTAAAACAACATTTGCAGTTTTACGACCGACACCTGGCAATGAGGTCAGTTCTGATAAAGTTTGCGGCACAACACCAGAAAAATCAGTAACTAATTTTTGCGCACACGCAATTAAATATCTCGCCTTATTCTTATACAGTCCAATATTTTTGATATAGTCTTCAACTTCAGATGATTCAGCTTGAGCAAGACTTGCTGGATCGATATATCTTTCAAATAATGCCGGCGTAACTCTATTAACTGACTTATCTGTTGCTTGCGCACTTAAAATCACCGCGAGTAAAAAATGAAAATTAGAATCCGCATTTAGCTCCGATTTCGCATCAGGGAATTCCTCCATCATTGTTTGCACCGCAGCGATCGTTTGCTTTTTATTCATCATATTTTGGCCTCTATTCTCTAATTACTTATCCGGTTTATCTGACCAACGATACAACGGGATCTTTGGTTTACTTTGATTCCCCTGCTTTTTATTTTCAGTTTTATTACCAGCAAAATTTTGGCGCCGTTTTGTTTGCAGATTTGCAACATCAGCAGCTGATTTCACATTTTGCTTTTCCCAATTAAGCAAGATCTTATCCATATACTTTAAGCTATACGCACGGCTCAACACTGCTTCTCGTAAAGCAGCGCCGATCAACTCCGGCGAATAATGATCTTCTTTAAGCCAAGAATCAATAGTTTCCATTTCGATCGGCGATAATGGGTGTCCAAACTCTTCTTCGATTTGATTATAAACTTGCTCTTTTTCCAAAACAACACTTTGATCAGATTCATTCTTTTGTGTCTTTTCTTCTAAAGCTGTTAACTTACGATATAACAATTCAAAGCTATAACGATCATGTTGCTTGCCATTTTGCTCACTAACAGGCGTGATCGTTAAGACTTTTTTAGCAAGTAATTGATGAACTAGATCATAAACTTCTGTATTTTTAATACCCATTCTTTGGGCAATCGTCTCTAGATCAGGAAAATCATTACCAGATTGTAAACTACTTGAGATCTGTAAAAATAAAATAAATTCGTCATTAGTCAGCCCAAGCTGCACGTAATGATGCAAAATCATATTCGACACGGTCATTTGGCCTTGCGCAATAAACTTGCTAAACGTTGGATCCATCTTATATCACTTCTTTTCTTTGCCATTTCATCGTTATTATACCAAAAAGGCAATATATTGTATATTGGACTCAGATACACCATTTTTAACTCCTCATTTAAAGCAATAACTTTTACTTTTTTAAGAAATTATAAAATGGTTCTTAAACATCAGAAATATCAAAGCCAACACATTTTTCATTGTATATAAAAAGGAATGAATCGCCCTTAAACAAAGCGTTCACTCCTTCATTTTAGTAACTTATTCGATAATTTTTAAGGGTAGATCCGGTTTAACATACGTGGGAAAGGAATTGCCTCACGAATGTGTTCTTCACCAGTGATCCATGTTACCATCCGTTCTAGACCTAAACCAAAACCGGAATGTGGAACACTACCATACCTACGTAGATCCAAATACCATTGATAGTCTTTTTCATTCAGACCAGCTTTTTTAATTTGTGCTTCTAAATAATCTGGATCTGTAGCACGTTCAGAACCGCCAATAATCTCTCCATATCCTTCAGGAGCGAGTAAATCAGCACAGATCACAAGATCTTCTCGAGTTGGGTGTGGCTTCATATAAAATGGCTTGATTGCTTTAGGATAATTAACTACAAAAACTGGTTGGTTAAAATGATTAGCTAAATAAGTTTCTTCTGGCGATCCAAAATCAGCTCCCCATTCTAGACCATCAAATTCCCCAGATTCTTGTAAGAGCTTAATTGCTTCATCGTATGAGATCCTTGGATATGGCAACTTGGTATAGTTTTTAAGGAGTTCTTTATCACGACCCAAAAGCGTCAAAGCGTAATCACAGTGATCCAAAACATTTTGTACTAAAAAGGCGATATAACGTTCTTGGATCTCCAGGCTTTCTTCTTGGTGCATAAATGCCATTTCTGGTTCGATCATCCAAAATTCGATCAAATGTCTCCGTGTCTTAGATTTTTCTGCGCGGAATGTTGGTCCAAAGGTAAATACTTTGCCATAGGCCATGGCTCCTGCTTCAGCATAAAGCTGCCCTGACTGAGAAAGATAAGCATCTTTATCAAAGTATTCGGTATGGAAAAGTTCAGTCGTACCCTCCGGAGCACTACCGGTTAAAATAGGTGCATCAAATTTGATGAAACCTTCCTTGTTAAAGAACTCAAATGTTGCACGAGTGATTTCATTACGTATTTGCATGTTAGCAAATTGTTTTTTAGAACGTAACCACAGATGACGATGGTCCATCAAGAAATCTGTGCCGTGTTCCTTTGGTGTGATAGGATAATCTTCACTTTCACCAACGATCGTAATATCCTCGATTTCAATTTCATAGCCAAAATGTGAACGAGAATCTTCATGAATTGTTCCGACTACATACATACTTGTTTCCTGTTTAACTTCTTTAGCTAATTCAAAGATCTCCGGGCTAACATTACTTTTAACCACCACTCCTTGAAAATAAGCTGAACCATCGCGCAATTGTAAGAACGCGATTTTTCCACTTGAACGCTTATTCGTTAACCACACACCGATTTTTACTTTTTGGTCAACGTAATTTTTTGAGTCGATAATACTTATAGTTTCCACGAACATTCCTCCTACATATGTAATTCGATAAACTTATGGATCCTTTGGATACTTTCTTCCAAACTATCCTTGTCAGCTGCATAAGTCAAACGTATAAAACCAGGCTGACCAAATGCTTCACCTGGCACTAATGCTACATGAGCCTCATCTAATAACTTAGCAGCAAATTCAGTAGTAGATGAGATACCCGTTAATTTTAAAGCTTCCCTAACATCGGGGAAAAAGTAAAATGCCCCTTGTGGTTTGACCGGAAAAGAAAAGCCTGGTAATTCTGCTAGCTTGGGATAAAAATGATTTAGCCTTTTTTCATAGCTCACACGCATTTGTTCAACTTCATTTTGTGGCAAATTCAGTGCTGCGAGCGCTGCATATTGACTGACTGCTGTTAAATTACTTGTTGTCTGTCCTAATAAAGAATTGAGCGTCTTGATCAACTGGGTAGGACCAACTACAAAACCGATCCGCCAGCCAGTCATTGCATATGATTTTGAAAAGCCGCTTACCAAAACCGTGTGTTCGCGGATCTTCCCGCCAAATTCAAAGAGCGAATGAAATTCAGTTTGATTGTAGATCAGATCACGATAGATATCATCAGTCAACAGTATTAATTCATGTTTAGTGGCCCACTGTGCGATCTCTAATAATTCACTTTTTGAATATACTAAACCAGACGGATTTTGTGGAGAATTAAGTATCAAGAGCTTAGTTTTAGACGTCAGGCATTTTTCTAAATCGGACACACTGATCTTGCCAGTGGTACTAGTTGGTCGAACAAAAATTGGTTTACCTCCAGCCAATTTCACTTGCTCTCCATAACTGACCCAAAATGGTACTGGGATCAATACTTCATCTTCTGGATCTAATAAAGCTTGGCCTAACAAATACAATCCAAATTTGGCCCCAGTAGTGACTGCTACGTTTTCAAAAGAAAAGTTGGCCTGATATTGTTCATTAACTTTGGCAGCTATCGCCTTTTTCAAAGGCAAGATCCCACTAGCTGCTGTATAGGAATCTGCTTGACCTTGACGGATCGCCGTAATTGCAGCATCTTTGATCGCAGCTGGAGTGGGGAAGTCTGGTTCACCTGCTGTTAGATTGATCACATCAACTCCTTTTGCTTTCAGCTTCTTAGCCTGATCTGACAAAGCAATAGTAGCAGATGGTTGTAGATCACGAACTTTTTTGGATAACTTCATATAAATACCCTCCCATCACAAATTTTGAATTTCTTTAGTTACTGCACCGTCTTTAAAAGATAGCAATGTATAACATAAATTTCCTTTTTGATTCAGATAAGTTACTTCCCACAGTGGTTTTTTACCTTTTTTATCCATCCCGAGTGCAACATTCAAAACTTTTTTTGGTTTACGTTTTGAAACAACTGCATCCTGCGCTTGTTTAGCAGAAATACCTTTATCAGCAGACAAAACATTAATTTTACGATTATTGTTAGAAACAACCGCATATAATTTTTCACCCTGCTTATTTTGTCCAACTACTGTATGATAACTGCTGTTTTCACGCTGATACTCATAATAATCAGTTTTTTTCGTGATATGTGCATACTTCTCAGCCAAAGCAGTTGCCTGTTGCTCGTTTTGTTGTCTTGGTCCTAGTGCACCACGGAAATAAACAACTACCAAGAAAACTAAAACCAAAAGGATCAACCAAAAAATTGTCTTTTTGTGCCCGTTTTTCTTTCTCATTTCTCATCCTATCCTCGCTCAACTCAATATCTAGCTTATTCACCTAACAATTATACCAATGTCTACATCTTCTTTAAAGATTGAGCTCACAGTTTTTAAAAAAATCTTGCAAAGTTGCAGGTATTTCGTTAGTCGCTGTTTGAGATAATTTAACCCCCGCGGGAAAAGAATCCACAAATACTGAGCCATACTTTTTAGTGTTAACACGAGGATCCAGCAATACAAACGCACCAAAATCAGTTGGCGTTCTGATCAAGCGACCAAAGCCTTGATTTAATTTAACGACCGCTTCTGGTAAGGCAATCGTTGAAAATGGGTTTTCCCCCTTATTTTCAGCACGATGATATCTAGCTTGATTAAGTACTGAGCCAACTGGTTGAAATGGTAAACGTGTGACTATCAATAGTTCCAAGTCATCATATGGTAAATCGATACCTTCCCAAAAACTACCTGTTCCAAGCAAAACTGCTTGATGTTGATGATCCATTAAAAAACGTTTTTTTATTTTTTCGACCCCACCAGAAATACCTTGAGCCAAAATATTTTTATTCATGGTCAATCCACTTTCTTGCAAAAGCTGATATACATCAGCAATTGTTTGTAAGGAATTAAATAAAACCAATGTTTGACGCGGGACTTCAGTGCAGATCAAACTAATAGCATCTGCTAAATACTGACAATATTTTTGATGATCGATCATCCCAACATCTGGGGCATCGTAAGCTAGCACAGCACGCGTTTGTTTTTGATAATCAAAAACACTGCTATACTCTGAAATTTTAGTTTGCGGTGGCAAATCGAGACTTTTGCGGATAAAACCCTGAATCTGGTTCAGTGATAATTCAGCCCCCGTTAGTAAAGTATGTTGAAAATGGTCATAAACATGCTCTTTTAGGAAACCCTGTGTTTCCATTAATCCAGCATTAACGCGCAAATGTGCTCCAGTTACATTTGACTTAGACAACCAAATAACTTGTTTTTCAAACAAATCTTCCAACTGACTCAAGTCAAACAGTTGCCAATTTTTCAGTTCATTTAGCAACGATCCTGTCAGGGTAAAATAATCATCTAGCAATTTAGTCTGTATAGAACTTAAATGCAGGGAACTACTTTGAGTGACGTATCTTTTGTATAATTGTCGGTTGATTTTTATTAACCTTTGATACGCATTACCCACTGCAGTAAATTCTGCCAAGTGTGCTTTAATAAATCCGCGAAGTTTAGCTGGCCGGGCTAACTGCTCATAATAGTGTTCAAATGAGATTTTTGACGGTATAAAAGCTTGTGTCAGATCTGCTTTTAGTTGCGGTACTCTAGAATCAATGACCCGCACGATCTGCAATAAATTCCTGAACTCAGAATCCATAATAAATCCAGCATCGACTAAATCAAAAAAAGAGTAGGATTCATGTGACTGGATTTTAACTAGCACCGAGTCTGCTAAAATTTTTATTTCATCAAAATCCAGGGTCCGTCGGTTACTTTTAACCGTCATTTGTGGCAAATGTTGTGCTTCATCAACGATCAAAATCGTATCAGTTCCACCTAACTCATCAACATGGTTACTTAAATAAGCATGATTAGTCAAGACAAAATCTGCATTTTTTTCTGCCTTCTTTTTCCTTCTCAAGAAATCCACTGCATAAAAAGGACTATCTTGGTCAAGTTCTTCAACACCATGATGACTAATTTCAGCAAATAAAGGATCCTGCATCTTAGTCAAATGTAATTCATCAAAGTCTCCCGTTTTTGTTTCCATTAACCACACCATGATCCGCATTTGCAACAAATTAGTATGCGCATTTTGGACACGTTTTAAAGAACGTGCAAATCTATCCAGATCAATAAAATGATAATTTCCTTTGACCGAAACAAGAGAACAGCCAAAAGGAAGCAGTTTTTTTAACATGGCGAATGAATTTTCTTGTAACTGAGCCTGTAAAAGATTAGTCGCCGTACTGATCACGACCTGTTTTCCTTGTCCTGTCTGATAAGCTGCTGGAAACAAATAGGCAAGTGTTTTACCACTACCAGTTGGAGAATCTACTACTAAAACAGGCTCCGAGCTGCTAAAAAACTCATATATCTCATCCATCATCGCCACCTGCTGCGGTCGCACATCGATCACATCAGCAAATAATTTTTCCTTATCTGCTAATCTTTGAGGATAGTCTAAAGGCGCTAATATATCCTTAGAAAAAATTGGCCTTTGTAAAATTATCCCGTCAACTGACATTAAATCTGCAGGTAACTTAGTTTCTTGTTCTTTTTTCTTTTTATAAATATCAGTGAAACAATCCACAGTATCCAGCTCTAACTGTCGCCCCATAGATACAAGCTGTTCTAACAAAGTCACTGGGAAAGTCGCAATTTTTTCTTGTAATTTAATAAAAAGTGTTGCCGTGGTCTGCGCATCGCTAGCTGCATTATGTGGTTGTTCATGTGTTAGAGATAATACATGACTCACATCAGATAATCGATACGATGGTAAAGTCGGCATCACGATCTGTGCTAACTGAACAGTGTCGATGCCTTTTAAATCTAACTCAGGATAACCAACACGAACTAATTCACTATTCAAAAAATTATAATCAAAAGCGATATTATGTGCAACAAAAATAGTATTTTGCAGCAAAGAATAAATAGTACCTGCCATTTCTTCAAAACTAGGTGCTTTTCTAACATCTTTATCACTAATATTTGTTAACTGCGAAATTTCTGGGGGAATTGGTTGCTTAGGGTCGATCAACGTTGAAAATTCATTGACAATATGCTGCTTTTGAATAAAAGCACAACTAAACTGAATAATTCGGTTATTTCCATTAATAGCAGTTCCAGTAGTTTCAAGATCAACTACTGCATATGTTTTTTGTGCGCTCATTTTTTCACCACTTCTACAATTTGATCAAATCAAAAGTGTTATTACAATCGTTGATATTACCAGTATTGACGCTTTTTGTCTACTTCACGCAGTAGTGTCTAAAGTAGAAGTAACGTTTAAATCACTTAAATATCCGCTGTTTTTTCAATATCAAACAAATGATTAAGATCCATTATCCCTGATTTTAAACAACGGCTACGTTTGGCATGATATTGACTGGCAATAAATTTCTATCTATATTTTCATTGTCTGAACTTGCATGAAAATGTATAATTATCTTGCCCAACAATAAATTTTTTTCATTCAAATTTATTTAATTCTGGAATTAATTACCAAAAAATTATTGGTAGATAAATAAAAGTAAGAGGGAGTATTAGATGTTATGGAACAAAAAGTAGATGGTATTGGTCACAGTCATGCCAAAATCATTTTGATTGGTGAGCATTCCGTCGTGTATGGAAAACCAGCGATCGCACTTCCTTTGACTACGATTCAAGCAACGGCAAAATTGTATTTCACAAATAACGGTCAGCAAATTTTGCAAAGTTCTTATTTCGATGGCCCGCTCAGTGAAATGCCCCCTGCAATGTTAGGATTATCTCATTTGATCACAAAGATCTTGAGTCAATTTCATCAAGAAAAAGTCGGTTTTATACTAAAAATTCAAAGCCAATTACCTGCTGAACGGGGCATGGGTTCATCGGCTGCAGTTGCAATTGCCATCATACGCTGCTTATACGATGCATTTAACTTAAAATTAACACATAATCAAACACTGCGTCTGGCAGATATTTCTGAAACAGATACGCATAAAAATCCCAGTGGTTTAGATGCAGCAACAGCGGCCAGTGAAAATCCTATTTGGCTTATCAGGGGAAAAGAACTAGTCCCACTACCGATCACAATGAACGCTTATTTATTGATCTGCGATAGTGGTGTTAAAGGCCAAACCAGTAAAGCAATCAAGGTCGTATCAGACAACTTAGCCAAAAATCCAAGTCTGACACAAAAACATTTAGATGAACTTGGCACACTGTCTTCTAAAGTCCGAAAACAACTCGCACAAAATGACGTCAATGGTCTGGGTGACTCCTTAAATTCTGCACAAAAACATTTGTATTCAATCGGTGTCAGCAGTCAAAAATTAGAAGAATTGATCAAAATTGCGTTACAAAACGGTTCACTTGGCAGCAAGTTAACTGGTGGTGGCCGTGGTGGTTGCTTCATTAATTTAACCCCAAGTCGAGCAACAGCTGAAAAATTAGCAGTAATACTAAAAAAATATGGTGTTACAAAAAGTTGGATCCAACCACTATCATCTGAAATCGGAGGTTTATAATGGCAGATTTGCAAGCGACAGCACGTGCTCATACAAATATTGCACTAGTTAAATACTGGGGTAAAAAAGATAAAAATTTAATTTTACCAATGAATGGATCGATCTCATTAACTTTAGATAAATTTTATACAGACACAATGGTTGAATACTCACCAAGCCTTAAAGAAGATCACTTTTTCTTAAATGGTCAAAACAAAAATGATCAAAAATTGGCTAAATTTATGGATGTTGTGCGCCAAAAAACTGGCTTCAATTCATATGCATCGATCAATTCAACCAATCATGTTCCGACTGCTGCTGGCTTAGCGTCTTCAGCCTCCGCTTATGCAGCCTTAGCACTCGCAGCAACCACAGCGGCCAACAAACATTATTCTAAAACTGAACTTTCACGTTTAGCTCGTCGGGGTTCAGGCTCCGCAACACGTTCAATTTTTGGTGGTTTTGTTGAATGGATTGAAGGTCAAGATGATGAAAGCTCATATGCACAGCCATTAAAAGTTAATACTGATTGGGATATTAGAATGATCGCGATCGTCATTGACTCTAAGCCCAAAAAGGTTTCTTCGCGTTCAGGTATGCAAAATGTAGTTGCAACATCGCCTTTCTACAAAGAATGGGTCCGCACTGCTAACAAAGATCTTGACGCCATTAAAGACGCACTCAGTAAAAATGATTTCCAGTCATTTGGTCAAATTGCCGAAAGTAATTCTTTGAAAATGCACGCGTTAAATTTAAGTGCCACACCTCATTTTAATTATTTTGAACCGGAAAGCTTGATCGCAATGAAGGCTGTAGAAAATTTGCGTGAAAAAAAAGTTAATTGTTACTATACTATGGACGCTGGACCAAACGTCAAAGTTATTTGTAAAAACAATGATTTAGATGTTATATTAGATGAGTTGCGCCATTACTTCCCTAGTGACCATTTGCTTGTTGCAGCACCTGGTCCAGGAGTTAAATTATTATATAATTAAGAAATATTTTCCTGAAAGGGTCTGATTTATTTGATTAAGGTCAAAGCCCCCGGCAAACTTTACCTGGCGGGTGAATATGCCGTCGTTGAGACCGGTTATCCCGCTATTTTAGTGGCATTAAACCAATTCGTCCACGTATCAGTGGAAGAAAGCCATGACTATGGTTCAATCATTTCACGACAGTACCAAGAAGAATCATTGTATTGGAAAAGACATGGAAATCAAATGGTTTTTGATAACCGTGACAATCCATTTCATTATATTCTTTCCGGTATCAAGATCACCGAACAATATGCACAATCATTAGGCAAAAAGATGCGCTGTTACCATCTTAAAATCGATAGTGAACTAGATAGTCCAGATGGTAAAAAATACGGCCTGGGGTCGTCGGCAGCTGTAACTGTCGCGACAGTTAAGGCACTCTGTACTTTCTATAATTTACCAGTATCTAAAGATAAATTATTTAAATTAGCTGCAATTGCACACTTTGAAGTTCAGGGTAATGGTTCACTGGGCGACATTGCTGCCAGTGTTTATGGTGGTTATATCGCTTATCATTCTTTTGATAGAGAATGGTTGAAACTTGCACGCAATGAATATACTTTGAATGAGTTAGTTCAACTTGAATGGCCACAATTAAAAATTGAAGCTCTAAATCCGCCTGTTGATTTAAACTTACTGATCGGGTGGACAGGTTCACCTGCCTCAACCTCTCAGTTAGTCGATGTTGTCGGGTTAAAAAAAGCTGAGAAAAAAGCTAAATACGATCAATTTTTAACAAATAGTAAAACTTGTTTGCATCGTATTATTGGTGGATTTCGTAATGGCTCTTTAACTCAAATACAACGAGGATTGCAACAAAACCGCCAAATTTTAAATGAAATGGCTAAATTTAGTAATTTAGAATTAGAAACTCCTAAATTACATCGCCTAATAGAAATAGCAGAATCATTTGGTGGTGTTGCTAAATCTTCAGGAGCTGGTGGCGGAGACTGTGGTATCGTTGCGTTAGATAAAAAAACCGACCCACTAGAAGTTTATACTGCATGGCAGTCTGAAGGGATCGAACCCCTAAATTTAAAAGTGCATGACGTCATCGACTAGACTGGAGGAAGCTACCATATGGATATTCAGGCACATCGCAAAGATGAGCATTATATTATTGCCGAGAAATTGTACCAGGAAAATTCCTTAAATGATTTGAACGGTATACAATTGACCTTTGACAGTCTCCCAGAATTGGGGATCAATGATATTGATATCTCAACCAAATTGGCCGGTAGATCCATCTCAGCCCCCTTTTTTATTAACGCTATGACCGGTGGAAGTCCAGAAACTGGTAAACTTAACCATCGTCTGGCCAAAGTAGCACATGAAAACGATCTTGCTTTAGCAACTGGCTCTCAAAGTGTTGCACTGACTAATGAAAACGCGGCACAGTCTTTTAAAATCGCTCGTGAAACTGATTTTGATGGTATTATGATCGCCAATTTAGGAGCATCACATGGAATCGAAAATGCTTTAAAGGCGATCAAGATGACCGATGCTCAGATATTAGAGATCCACCTTAATCCGGCACAGGAATTAGTTATGCCTGAAGGAGACCGGTCATTTTATTGGGTAAAACAGCTGGAAGAAGTTGTAAATAAATCTCCAGTACCTGTGATCGTTAAGGAAGTTGGAATGGGCCTTTCTCCTAAAACACTGACAAAACTCAAAAAAATAGGTGTCCAATATGTTGATATTGCTGGTTACGGGGGAACTAATTTCATTACCATTGAAAATCAACGAAGACATCGGAAAGAATATTCTTTCCTCACAAATTCTGGATTGTCCACTGCTAAATCATTACTCGCAGCCCAGAGCTTCAAAAATGACTTTTCGATCACGGCTTCTGGTGGAATTCGTAGTGCCTTGGATATCGTGAAGTGCTTGGCCTTAGGTGCAGACAATGTCGGAATTTCTGGACTTTTCTTACATACCTTAATTAAACAAGGCGATGAAGGTTTAGACCAACTTGTCAAAGACCTGAAAATACAAATCGCAAAAATCATGCTTTTATTAGGCTGCCGCAATGTGGCTGAAGTCCAGAATGAAAAAGTTTTATTATCCAGTAAACTTTTAGCATATAAACAACAACTTTAAAATTGTAT
>DXAP01000103.1 GCA_019116985.1 Candidatus Ligilactobacillus excrementavium
CACAAAAATAGTGATCATGCCCAAGCTGAACTGATTAAAAATGAGATCGAACAACGTTTTTTAAATAATCACGCTCGTTTAAGTTAATATTTTTTCATTGCTGTTTTTGGTTGCCAAAAGCTTACTTATTAGGTTTTTGGCTTTTTTTATACGTATTTTTTAACAGCACGTCTTTGTCTGACATGTATGTGCCGGCCACACATCGCTTTCTCAGATTTCCGTTCAAGCAATTGAATGTTTATTCAAAAAAAGACAAACCAGAAGATCCCAGTTTGTCTTTTCAGTCGATTTTGCCCATGATTTAGTGTGCGGCATTTTGTTTTCTGATCATATCATAATACATCCCATGACTTTTTAGTAACTCATTATTCGTTCCACGTTCAACAATTTGTCCCTGGCTTAAGACTAAGATCTGGTCAGCATTTTGAATAGTTGATAAACGGTGCGCAACAGCTATCGTCGTTCGTCCTTGTTGGATCTTGTCCAATCCCTCCTGGATCATCTTTTCCGTTTCAGTATCAATATTAGACGTTGCTTCATCCAAGATCAGGATCTTCGGATCAGTCGCCACAGTCCGCGCAAATGCTATCAATTGCTTTTGACCAGTAGAATAACTTGTACCACGTTCAATAACCTTAGCATCATATTTACCAGGCAGTTGTTCAATAAACTGATCCGCATTGACAAATTTTGCAGCTTGTTTGATCTGATCATCCGTGATCTCATCATTAAACATCCGAATATTAGATTTGATCGTACCATAAAACATATAAGGTTCTTGTAAAACAAGTCCCAATTTAGCTCGCAATTCTTCTAGCGGATAATCTCTAATATCACGATCGTCTAACAAGATCTCACCTGTCCCAAATTCATAAAAACGCATCAAGACATTGATGATCGAAGTTTTCCCACTACCAGTTTGTCCCACTAATGCGATCGTTTCACCTGGATGGGCAATAAAGGAAACATCCTTTAAAATCGTATGCTTGCCATCATAAGAGAAAGTCACATGTCGAAACTCGACTTTACCTAATTGCAAGCGAGCTGACGCGCCTTTCTTTTGTGTCGGAGCTAAGGTATCATCGTCTATGATCTTTAACACTCGTGAACCCGCTACGATCCCATCTTGAAAGTCACTAAAAAATTCCATCACTTCTGACAACGGATTATAGAAGTTTTCCAGATAAGTTACAAATGCATAGACTACACCAGCTGCTACATACGCACTTAATCCTCTAACACCAAAAATACCTAAGATCAAGACTGTCCCCAATGAATAAAATAGGTTAACTATTGGGCTTAATAGTAAAGAATTAACGCGGATCATCGCTTTACGTGTCTGATAATATTGACTATTAACATCTTCAAATTCCCGATCAACACGCCGTTCTTGTCTGAAATCCTGAATGACTGTCACACCTGTGATCGATTCAGCTAATTTATTATTTAGAATACTTAATTTTTCTCGCATCTGGCGGTAAACACGAGAACTATATTTCTGATAATACCAAATCGTAACAGCTAAAAAAGGCATGAATAACAGCAACCATAATGCGATCGTCTTATCTGTGATAAACATTGCAATAAAGGCTGAAATCATCGCAAAAACTGCCACGATCAAACTACTAAATAACTGCCAAAAGTTTTGAAAAGCCATTGTATCATTAGTTAAACGTGACAAGATCGACCCACTAGGTACCTGATCAAAATAACGCATTCCTAAAGAGTGAAGCTTTTTAAATAAAATCTTCCGCGTATCTTCTAACATATACTCGGCGCCCATACTGTAGAGATATGTTTGCCCAAACTGCGTTAAAGCCTTAAAAACCATACCAAAAAAATACAACCCAGCAAAAAACCAAATGATCGTTTCATCTGCTTTGCCTAATGCCAAGTACTTATCCATAAAACGCTGGATAATTTTTGGCAGCAAAATATTGATCACACTGACCAGTGCGGCAAAGATGATCGAAAAGTAAAAGTACCACTTAAAAGGTTTGGCAAATAAAAAGAGACGCTTAATGATCTGTAGCTGTTCTTTCCACGGAATACTATGAGACCATACTGATTCACGTTGTTCATCCATTGAATTCTCCCTCCTTTTCTTCCGTTTCCAAAGCCTGGAGTTTAAAGGTATCTGCATACCAGCCATTTTGTCGCATCAATTCTGCATGACTACCCCGCTCGATAATTTTACCATCGTCCATCACTAAGATCTCATCAGCATTCATCACTGAACTTAAACGGTGTGAAGCAATGATCGTTGTTTTATCCTGGCGTTCTGCGCGTAAAGTCTGCAAGATCTTGGTTTCAGTTTCAGCATCCACGGCTGACAAAGCATCATCTAAGATCAATAATTCTGGGTCGATCAACAAGGCACGTGCGATCGCGATCCGCTGACGTTGTCCACCTGACAGTGAAATTCCTTCCTCACCGACTTGTGTATCATAACCAGCCGGAAAAGTGGCGATCTGCTGTGCTAAATCACTTTTAGCTGCTGCTTGTTCAACTTCCTTTTGTGAAGCTTCTGGTCTTGCAAAACGAATATTTTCGCGGATCGTATTAGAAAATAGATATGTTTCTTGCGGCACATAACCGATAGCAGGGATCAAGGCATCTAACTGGTAGTCTCGAATATCGATACCGCCAAAATAAATCGTTCCTTGATAGTCATCAAATTGGCGCAACAACAGCCGAATAACCGAACTTTTACCAGAACCAACTTTTCCAACTAACCCTAAAGTCCCGCCTTCTTTGATCGTAAAGTAAATATTGTGCAGATTTTCTTGTTGCTCATCTGGAAAACTAAATGAATCAAGCTCATATTGTAAGTCACCACGCGCTTCTTGAGCAACTCCATTTTGTTTATCCAATATATTGCTTTTCTTATTTAACACGTTATTGATCCGGTCATAACTGGCATTACCACGTTCTAGAGTGTTAAATAACATTCCAATTGCAAACATCGGCCAAACTAGCATTGATAAGTATGAAACAAAGGAAACCAATGATCCTAAAGTGATCGTTTCAGAGATAACCAAATGACCGCCATAAACGATTGTCAGAACATAAGAAACTGCCATGATCATAGTCGTGATCGGGTCAAATAATGCATCTAACTTGTTAACGTGCCGGTTAATATTGATCGTGTCATTAACTTGCCCGTTAAATTCGTCCATGTCTTCTTTTTCTTGACCAAAACTCTTGATCACTTTGACCCCACTAATACTTTCTTGTGCTTTATTATTGAGACGTGAAAAAGCGGCTTGGGACTTTTTAAAAGCATTATGCATTTTCTTACCTAACACCCGTGCCATAACTGCTAGAAAAGGGAAGGGTAAAATTGCGATCAGTGTTAAGCGCCAATTGACCACCGTCATCATCGCGATCAAAGTCGTACCGCCAGTAATGATCGAATCTGCAAACTGTAAGATCCCACCACCAGCGACTCGTTGGATGGCAGACAGATCATTAGTCGCATGTGCCATCAGGTCACCTGTCCGGTACTCTTGGAAAAACTGTGTGTCCATTTGCATATAGTGCCAAAAAAGACGTTCACGTAAAGTTGCTTCTAGTTTAGCCGATTCGCCCCAAATTGCGGTTCGCCACACATAGCGTGCTAGGTACTGTGCAAAGGAAACAACGGTCAGCAAAACTAGCAAAAAAACTAAAGTCTTAACAGTCAATTGCCCGCGGTGGATCAAATCAACTAAACGTCCAATGATCCACGGCGGCACGATGCCAAGTAAAGCAGTAAACAATAACCCGATGACCCCGGTCGAATAAGTTTTCCACTCACGTTTAAAATACCACCCTAATTTAATAAAGATCCCCAAGAGTTATCGCCCCCTTTCTTATAAATAGCCTGACTTTTAAGTATATTACCATTTATACCATAAGGTCTACTAAAACACTAACGATCGAATCGACTCCTATAAAAGTGCTATCCCATTCAAAATAACTTTTCAAATTTATTAATTCCGATTGGTGTTTCATAGTACTTTGCAATAATCAAATGGTAAAATAAACTATATAATGCTTTTGTTAGAAAGGAATGTTGTCTTATCAAGCCTTATTTCCACAAGGTACAGTACTACGAGACTGACCAAATGAAAATCACCAACCATACGAACTACATTCGTTTTATGGAAGAAGCACGCTCCGATTATCTGGAACAGATCAATTGGCCCTATGACAAACTTGAAGAAGCCGGTGTGATATCACCAGTAGTAGCTGTTTCTTGTAAATACAAAAAAACAACCAGCTACCCGGACATGATCAAGATCATGACCAGCGTCAGCAAAGTTAGTCGTGCTAAATTAACGCTTAGCTATACCATGACAGTCGCAGAAGAATTAGTTTGTACGGCTGAAAGCTCACATTGTTTTTTGGATGATAACGGGAAAATTGTTGACCTTAAAACTAAAATGCCCGAATTTTACCAAACATTACAACAGTTAAAAAAAGAAGCTTGATTTTAACTATGAGAAACACTGTATCTAAAGAGTTAGACCAACTTGTGCAAACTAAAAAGCCCTGGGGCTGGGACAAAACTAGCTGTGCGATTCGAAAAGAGCCGCCGATCAACCCGTTATAAATGGGTTAAGATCGACGGCTCTTAAACGTGTTTTAAAAGATTGAAGCATTGCTGTAAGGACGATTGGGTTATTCTGACTCTTCGCTTTGCTACGACCCAAAATAACGCAATCGCCGTTACAAATCGGCTTCAAAACATCTTTTGTCTCACTCTCAGGACTTTTGTTTTATTTTAAATTATTTTGCGTCTTACCAGCCAAATTTCCATTTCTAAAAGATAATGTCATTACTCCGACTGACTTACCATTCTCGTCAATTCCCGTGTAGGTCCACTGTTCACTGCTAACTCCATAAAAACGCTCGTCATAAGTATAATCATTCGGCGTACCAATTTTACGAGCAACATCGCCTTTTTTCATACCCGACTTTAATTCATCAAAATCTTTGCGTGTGATTTTAGTAGTTCTATCTCTTTTCAAACCCTTAATGGTTTTTGAGACCGCGTGCCCATCGTCAAAGTAAATAAAAATTTTCGAATCCTGACTAGCGTCAACTACATTTTGCCAAGCTGCTACTTGGGTCACGACCCCTTTTTTTTGCACCTTAGTTACTGCAGATGGATCTTTACCGAAGAGTTCTGTCACATCATCCAACGAATCACCTTCAGACTGCGACAATTCAATCGAATTAAAATTTGACTGGGTCAAATGATTTTTAGACTCATATTGTTGCTTGATAAATACCCCGCCAAAAATCACCACGATCACAACGAGCAATGTGACCAAGGTATGTTGCCAAAAACTAGTTGGTTTATTATTTTGGATCGAATTGTCTTTTTCAGTCATAATGATTTGATCCCCCACTGTTTTAATCTACTAAGTCTATTTTTTAATGACGTGTAAACCACGATAGCGGTTAATAGCTGCACACAATTCTTGTCGCCGTGGTAAAGCAATATTACCCGGATGACGCTTGGAGTTCAACACATGATCTAATCCTTGTTGTTGAATGTCAGCATACAATTTTTCGGTCATTTGTGCAAATGAAGTCTGATCATTAAAATAGTTAGCCTTTAAAATCTGTAATAAGGCAACGGTCCCACGTGTCTGACTGGGATCTGTTAATTGTTCTAACGCATCTAGGTTGATCGTAGTATGTCCAAAAGTTATTTCAGTTTTATTTCTGACCTTAAAACGGTCTTTACGACTCACGATCCGAAAGTTATTCTTTTTAGGGATGCGCTCTTCTAGACTACCAAAATTCTGCTCATCTGCTACACTTCGATGCGAGTTTTCCATCTCAGCAATTTCACGTGCTCGTTTAGTCACATCTCCTGGCTGGTATTCATTCATCATGATGATACGGTCAGCAATTTCGAAATAATCACCTGAACCACCAGTTACTAAAATTGTAGAAACACCATGTTGGTTAAATAAGGCCTTGATTTTATCGACAAAAGGAGTGATCGGCTCCTTGTCGCTTGAGACTAAACGTTGCATGCGTGCATCGCGGATCATAAAGTTCGTAGCTGAGGTATCCTCATCGATCAACAATGTTTTCGTACCACTTTCTAACGCTTCGATCACATTAGCTGCTTGAGATGTACTACCACTAGCATTGACCGTTGAAAATGATGACGTGTCACGGCGACCAGGGATATGATTGATAAATGGTGTAATATTAACATCCGTCACACTCCGCCCATCTTCAGCGCGGATCTTCATGGCCGTTTTGTCAGTTAAAACAAATTCACGACCATCATCTTTGATGTGATCATAAACACCAACATCTAAAGCCCTGAGCAACGTTGATTTACCATGGTAACCACCACCAACAATCAGTGTGATCCCCTGACCGATCCCCATACCGCTAATTTTTTTACCATTACTTAGTTTAAAAGTAACTTCCATCGAATTAGGGCTGCGAAATGGTGTTCCCTTTTGCAAAGGTAGATCAGATGAACCACTTGCACGCGGCAAAATTGCCCCGTTTGCCACGAAAGCCACTAAATTTTGCTTTCTCATTTGTTGTCTGATTTCTTGTTGCTCCAAAAAAAGCTCGACTTGATTTTTTAAAGCCGCCTGATCAATATTAGTGTATAACAATGAATTTTGTACGATCCGCGGCAAAAGTTCATTAAAGATCCGAACTGCCTCTTTACCTTTGATCCTACGGCCCGCTGCTGGCAAACCAACTTCAAAACGGGCCTCGATATTTTGTTCGCCGATCACGATCGCCGTCCGTTCTAAAATTTCTTGTCCACAACTATCGATGTACAGTTGTCCACTATGACCGGTACCCTTAGTGTTTAACTTATTTTTCTGTGCTTGTTGTGCAAAGTTTCGTTGTAAAAAGTCTGCAACAGCCAAGCGTTTATCTTTTATGTCAAGTAAATTTGCTGGCAATCGTGTCTTTTCACGCTTAATGACCACATGCATTGTGGACGGTGGTGCAAAAGGATCAGCTTGGATATGATCGATCACCAAAGTATACAAGGGAAAACTATAACTACCAGCGAGCGACTTATATCCGCCGTATCCCTTTCCGTCCAATGCCAACAATTTCTTTTCCAAATTTTCCATACGAAAATAACATACTCCTTTAAAACAAATAGATCTTGGTAACTATGACAACACCACGTTTAAATATAATTCTCCCTGAATTATCCCGACACTTGCACCTGTTTTAGAAGCAAATCCAGCCGGATCTTTCATCTCAAAATTTTTGACGCGATAAATTTTAGTGACTCCTTGTTCATTAGTCACTGCCATCCTTTTACGTTTGACGTCTGCGGCAAATTTTTTTGCCTCCTCGATCGTTTCAAAGCTCACTAAATATCTGGTGTTTAGGCTGATCGAGAAGTCCTTGATCAAATCAGCACTGCGTTTCATTTTTTTACCATTGTTATCAGTATACTCAAGTATGACCTGCTCGAACTTTTTCATTTTTGTCAGCCCCTTTCAAAGTCTCGCTATATTATCGTTAAAAACATTCTACTCTTTCGATTTTATAACAAAATATCACCATACACCAACTTTCTGCTACGTTAACTAAAAAATCATTCAGTGCGTATTCGTCATTAAATAATGTATAATGAAAGCAACGACTAACGGTAGCTTAACTGACCTACCTTAGTGAAAGCTCAAGGAGGTGCCACATGGAAATTATTGAATATGTTTTTACCAAACAAGATGTTGAGATCCAAGCTGACGAGCAGAACTCCTGGCAATTTCGGGCCGGTTTTATTTACCCAGTGATCCAAGAAGAAGGCTCAAGCGAGCTACAAGTTTATTTCCATTTATTAGAAAGTGATGATACCTTGCACCAACGTGTTCTTGTCATTGAAAAAAGTCAGTGGCAAAAATGGACCGAAGCCGAAACAAGTATCCATTTGATCCCAGCAGTGGATATGGATAAGTTTATGGAAGAATATTGAACGCTATAACTAAAATAGAATAGGACAAAGGATACTTTGAAGCCGATTTAAAACAACGACTGCATTATTTTGCGTCGTAGCAAAGCGAAGAGCCAAAATAACCCAATCGTCCTTACAGCAATGCTTCAATCTTTTAAAACACGTTTAAGAGCCGTCGATCTTAACCCATTTATAACGGGTTGATCGGCGGCTCTTTTCGAATCGCACAGCTAGTTATGTCCCAGTCTCATTTTCTATATTATCTAATATTTACCACAGTTCTTTTTTAAGTTTAATTTGATCAGCGAGAGTTAATTTCCGCACTACTCGACAAGGATTACCGACCGCTAAAACACCTGTGGGTATATCGCGTGTTACCACACTGCCCGAACCGATCACACTACCAGCTCCGATCGTTACTCCTCCGTTGACCACCACGTTTGAACCTAGCCAGCAATTATCTTCGATAGTTAACGGCTTACCATATTCTAAAGTCGTTTCCTGACCATTAATGACTTGGGTATTGCGATCAGTATACAAGAGGCCATGTAGTGGCGTAGCTAAGGTAATATTGGGGCCAAAAAACTCGTTATTACCTAACACGACTGGACAAGTATCTAAGACAGTTAAATTATAGTTGGCATAAAAGTTGTCACCAATCTTAGTATTAAGTCCATAATCAAAAAAGATCGGCCCCTGAAAAAAAGTGTTTTTTCCATGTTCAGGCACTAATTTATCGATCAATACCTGTCTTTTAGCCCTCTCATCATCAAATGTATCGCTATATATTTTACATAAACGATGTGCACGCCTCATTTTCTCTTGCAGGGCGGGATCACTTGAATTATAGATTTTCCCAGCTAACATTTTTTCCTCATTTGTCATTAAAAAATTCCTTTTCACTATTCTATTTACATTTCTAATTGATAATCATTTTCCTGAACTAAGGGGAAAACCTTAGTAAACAAGTACTTAAACAAAAACGCTAAACCGATCGGAGCGACAATAAAGACCAATAAAGCAACGATCACATTGATAATACTCCAACCTCCACTTGCTAGGTTTATATGATTTAATGGGCCAACTAGGCCGCTGATCCCAAAACCTGCACTCATCGGGGTACCCTGAATATTAAAAATATAAGCTAACAACCCCAAGACCGCGGCATTCGCTGCTATCGGAATAAACGTTTTAAAATTACGGACCACTAGTGGTAAGGCCATTTTGGGTGAGCCCATAAACATTGCCAAACTAGTCCCGTGAGGATTAACGCTCCAGCCCATTATCGCATAACCAAAGCCAGCTGCACAGATCCCGAGATTAGCAGCTCCCGAACCTAAACCAGAAAGAGAAACCGCCAATGCGATCCCAACTGTCGTGATCGGCGATAAAATCAACAAAGCAAAGACTTCCGCTAATAGTATCGACATTAACCCCGGTTGTAGAGCCGTTAAATGTTTAACCCCGATCCCGATCCAAGCCGTAATTTGGGAAACGTATGGATATAACAATAAACCACCTACACCGATCACTGCTAGTAATAAAGGCGGGATCACTAACAAACTAAATGACTTGAGTTTATCTTTAAGCAATAAGATCACAAAAGCTCCAACAGCTGCAGTGACCATCATATTAATGATATCACCTGTACCGTTCATCACCATTGAATTATTTTTAAAAATAACCGAACCAGAAGCAAGATGGGTAGCCAAACCCAACGAAAAGCTTTCAATTGGGGTAAAGCCAAATCTCATCCCGATCGAAATTCCACAAACCACGCCCATCAATGAATTTGACATATTCAAAGCATTCAAAACCACCGTCAATTGGGGTAAAGCTCCGACCAAGGCTTTAAACAACTCAGACAACAAGGCACCTGGTATCAAAACAACTACGACCCCAGTCGCGACGCCATTTAAAATATTCATTACAAAAGTCTTTGGATCTATTTCTTTTATCATAATAATTTGCCCCTTCCCAAATGCCAAATCAAGGACCGTTTAATTAAGGTCAAAATGTTAAATATTCACATCACCCCAGCTGATAGTGCTGTTAAATCGTTACAAATCGATTAACGTCACATAGTTAGAGTTTGAACAAGTAGATTTTTAGTCAAGCTATCAAACAACAGTTTTTCTCCTGTCTAAAAACATGCTTATCTTCTAAACAAGTTTCTCCGATCACTGTAATCGGGTAGGAGATAGTTCACACTATCGACCTCCCACACCACCGTACGTACGGAACCGTATACGGCGGTTCAACAACTTAAGCCTTTGCTTGAATAGACTGGTACAGTTTGGACAGATTTATTAGCCCACGCTGTGCCAGTCTTTTATTAGTTATGGTCATCAACAGTGTTTTACTGTGCGCGTTGCGCCAGTATCCTTTACGGGTATTGACGTAGATTTGCGCCTGTTTGGGTGCCAAGCCTAGTTTAATCAATGCTTTATAACGAGTCCCGATATTCTTCCACTGTTTCCAGATATACTGGCGGATGCGCGAGCGCAACCATTTGTCTAGTTGTTGGAGAAAGATTTTCATCTTCCCAATGGAATAATATTGGATCCAGCCCTGCATTTTCTGCTTAATTTCATGCAGGATCCTATCAAGACTGACGCCTCGGCTTCTCTTGGTGATTCTTTTCAGTTCTTGTTTAATTCTCTGTTTAGGTTTTTGATGAGGACGCGGGTAAGCGCCATTGCGTCCCACACCCAGAGAAAAACCTAGAAACTTCAGTCTTAGTGGAGAACCGACTTGCGTCTTTTCTACATTCACTTGAACTTTAAGTTCCTTTTCTAAGAACTGGGTGATGCTTTTGAGAACCCGTTCGCCCGCACGCTTACTTTTAACATAGATATTACAGTCATCCGCATAGCGTACAAATTTATGTCCTCTTCTAGCCAATTCTTTGTCCAGCTCATTTAGATAAATATTTGCCAGTAGTGGTGAAATATTGCCACCTTGCGGTGTACCTTTAACGGATTTCTCGAAAAATCGACCATTCATAACACCACTCGTTAAGAACTGACGAATCAGATGCAAGACCCATGGCTCACTAATGTAATTTTCAACAAATTTAATTAGTAAATCATGGTTTACATTGTCAAAATAGGACTTTAAATCAAGGTCAACCACGTAGTGATAACCCTGATTATAATAAGCAACCACCTTTTTCACAGCACTTTGCGCACTACGGTGTGGTCGAAAACCATAACTATTATCTGAGAATACTTTTTCAAAAATAGGAGACAGTTGCTGCTGTAACGCCTGTTGAACCACACGGTCAACGACCGTTGGGATTCCTAACTGACGTTTCGAACCATCCGGCTTAGGAATCTCAACTCGTTTGACAGGTTGGGGTTCATAGCTTTCGGTTCGCAAGGCCTCGATTAGTTTTGCGTTATTCTCTTTCAAGTATGGGCCGAGCTCCGCGACAGACATGCCGTCGATTCCTCCGGCCCCTTTATTACGTTTGACATGGACAAAGGCCCGATTTAAATTATTCCGGTCTAAGACTTTCTCACGTAATAAGCCATTTTGAATTCTCTTTTCACCAGAAACAACGCTACGCGCTCCTGTTTGCTCTGACCCTTCCAGGGTTACCCTCCGCAGGTAGTCAGTTTTATTTTCTGTTTTCTGCGATTGTCGCATTGCTTCCACCTCCTAGATGAATCAAAATTATTGTTGTTCAGCCCTTCACCATTACTGGCTACTATGGCCTCGGCTGACTTCTGTCATGGACAACTCAACATTACTGTTGAGCCTGTTCTTGCCAAAAATAACTTCCAGCTTGAGAGAACTGCCATGACAGACCTCCCCGGGTAAGGACAGTAGCTTTCGCATCAAACCGTTGGCTTTACTGTGACGGTTTCGAGTGGTCAAGGACTTCGGTTTGTTTGGCAACCTTATCCTACCGTTTCCAGCCTTCTAGCCACTTCTTATTCATCGATTCGATGTTTTGTCTAAGACTTCCTTCAGATTCTACCTTGCGATAGACACCCTTGTCCTCGACTCGTGATACCGACCACTACGGCTCACAGCGGACTTGCACCGCCTAGTTACTACCCATGCCGGGCGCACCAGCAAAAAGGATCTAGCCATCTTAACTAGATCCTAAATAATAATATATGTCTCAAATTCTAGTCCTAACCATTCAGACTCTGTAGCAACTCACGTCGTTTTTCTAAAGCGTTATCAGGGACTAGGCCCAAGTAATATCGGCTCGTGATGCTGGTATTTGCATGCCCCAGCAACTTAGAGATCTGGACCATATCAGCGCCTTTTTCAAGTAATACTGAAGCCAGCGTGTGCCTGACTGTGTGGATAGAGAAGCTACATTCTAAGTCTAGCTTATTCTGTAATTGTTTGTAGCACGCCGTAATGCTGCTAGGTCGTGGTATTTTGCCGTCCTTATTTCTAAAGAAAAGGTCTTGCTCATTTACCAATTGGTGTTCAGTATAATAGGCATCACGTAACTTGCACCAGCGTTTTAGCTGTTGCATCACTAAAGCAGATACAGGAATAACTCGTTCAGCATTCTTAGTTTTTGTTGGCCCTACCCTGCCCTGACTCCACGCTTGGGTGATAGTGATTGTATTTGCAGTAAAGTCAATATTATTACGTGCCAGTCCTAACGCTTCTCCTACACGAATACCAGTGTGCATAATTAGTGAAACAATCAGACGATTGACATCCTTCAATTGGAACTCGTAATCTTCCAAGAATGAACGTAGCGCCTGGAAGTCGGCAGCTTTCATAACTTTATCGCTTGCGTCCGCTTGGTGATGTAAATCCGTTCCGCCAACCACCACGTCATCCATTGGGTTATATCTTATATCCCCTACCCTGACAGCATAGCGAAACATCGCTCGGAGGTGGTTAGCATCCTTGCGCAATGTCTCGTGGCTGTATATTTGACCTAGTTGATTGAAACCAGCTTGTAGCAGCGGCTGGTTTACATCCTTGAGTTTTAGCTTAGGAAAAGCCTTGTTAATGTGTGTCATAGAGCTGAGGTAGGTATTCAGCGTCCCCTGCCTGACGTTTTTCTTCTGTAAGCTTACCCAAAATTTTAAATAACTAGCTAGTGTTAACTGTTGTCTGTACAAGGTATGGTTCCCCCCATATCTTAATGTCAATTCAGCCAAATACGCGGTAGCTGCGGCTTTTGTTTTAAAGCTCCGCGTTAGCCTGATTCGATTTGAACCGGAGCCCATACTATACAGGACAACAAAATCACCGTTTGTTTTTTTCATGATTTTACTCATAATTTCTCCTCCAAAAATAAAGGAGCGGTGAATTCCCGCTCCGAATTCTTCTACAGATATTGCATCCATTCTCGACTACGACTTTCCAAGTACTCCATTAACTGAGACCTGATAAACCTAACTTGTTTCGAACTCCCTACGTAGAGGCGAGGGCAACTCGGATCAAGTAACCATTGCTCTATAACTTTTCTATTAACTCCGAACATATTGGTAGCTCCTCTGATAGTTAGCAATTGCTCATTTGACGCTTGTTCCAAAAGGACTACCCTCTTCCTCATCTAAGATTGAAATATCCCGCACAATCGATGTTCCAGATTTTGCTCTAGTTAACGGTTGCGCGAATCGTTGTGTGAACTGATTAGAAAACTCCTGCCAAAACTTCGCAGATGAGGCACACTTTCCCGGTAAAACGTTGCTTTGCCCAGCCCACCTCAGAAAGCTATCATGAACGGTTTTAGACTTTAGAATGTTTCCTGGGCTTAGGGCAACCTTGCTAGTCATAAAAGCAGACACGGGAGAAGTTCGATTCAAGACCTGGTCCTTAACTTCACGCATAGCATTGCTTTCTGTGAACTTATAATCATCTTGAATCAAATCAGCTAGACCCTCTCGAGCCCAGTTCAAAATGCCCGGCATCTCAGCAGTTAGTTTTTCAGTCAAAAAAGGATCTTGTTCATGCTTTTCAAACTTACGTTTCATTGGTAGGACCAAAAGACGTCTAGCTAAACCAAAAGATTGTTCGTCAAACAGTGGGAGATCATTCAGCACAAAAACCATCTTCGATCTTAGGGAAGCACTAATTTCTCGTTCATTCTTACGATTGATACTCAACCTATCACCCGAAGTAATGCCTTTCAACCGAGATAAATTATGAATTTCTGTCGAGTTTTCAGTCGCCAAGTTAAGTTTCTTATTGATCATCGGCTGTAAAGCAAATGGTGCATCAAGACCTTCAAAAGGAACTGCAGAGACATTTGTAATACCAACTAACTTAGACCAAATGGAGGTCAAACATGATTTACCATTAGCACCTTCACCAACGATCACAAGAAAAACATTGGCCCGTTGACTAGCCGTTAGAAGATATCCACTGAATTTCTGGACAAAGTTTATCGTATCTTCATCAGCTTCAAAAACAGTCTTCAGAAAATTCATGAACTCTGGAGCCGTAGCATCAGCATCATACTCGACTTGATTACTTAAAGTCACATAATGTTCTGGGGCATGTTCAACCATCGTAGCATCACTAAAGCGGATATCTTGGTTGGCAGTTCCAAAATAGTCACGATCAAATTGTTCTGCTGCTTGGTGCGGACTTGCTCTTTTTAAATAAGCCAGCACTTGGTTTTCGACCTGCACCGTAGACACCTCATCTCCAAAAGAAAAGTACTGGAGGTAGGTGAAAACTATTAGTCTCAGAACTTCCAAATCTTCTTCAAAATAACCAAGGTCGTGGTTGTAAATCAGAAGATCGTGGCTATCACCCATGTCCCTAATCACTGTGTGGATCCTTGCTTGGATGAATGACGAGAAGTAGTCCGTGTTCAAGGAAAGGGAACCAGACTTACCTTCGTTAAAGCCAGCTGTTTCGGCCAGTATCTTTTTCAAGGAACCTTCTATTTCAGTTCTATTGAACTTCTTATCAATAGGTTGCTGTAAACCAATGACTGCACTCTCTAGCGCTTCTTTATCAATACCAAAAGCATCCAAGGCAGCGTCTAACTCTTCCTGCTTAACTTGGCGACATTTAAGCAAAAGATTTTGATTTGAATGAGGTACGCTTCTGCCATCATAACCATGAAACTTAAGATACGGCATAATTTCTGGACGATTAAGCTTTGTTTGCATCTTCTGCCCCCTGTTTCGTTGGCATAACATCAATGCCCATTCCATCAAGCACGATAATGTCCTTAATATTGTTGTAAACGTGTCCATCCCTTGCTTGGTGCGCTTGAAAAGTCAACAAAATGTCTTTCCCTTCTAGCAAGTTAAGATCTAACTTTAAGAAACTTTGTTCGTTATTATCCGTCACGAGTTCGCCCAGCACGTTATATAAGGACACATAGAGCATCTTGCTTTCATAAACTGACGTTAATGAAATCGTATAAAGACTTATGTTTCCTTGACCATCCTTACCTGAAATAATCAATTTATTATCCTGAGAACTAGTCACGATGTTTACATGAACCAATTTCCTAAAAAATGGCTCTGCTGGTTTTGCCGGGTAGTATCCAATCAAATTAATGTCACTCATTTTTGCTCCTCCTTCAGGTAATCTTTTACCTGTTGACTTAACTATTCAACTAAAAGCTTGACACCAAGCTTGTCTAAAACAGTGATGCTTACAAGGCTAGCTGCCACTTCTGCATCGTCCGCTATGTGAAATTCTTCTGAAACAACCAGTAATGACTTGCCAACCAAGTCATTCAAGTCAATCTTCATTGATGTCTTTCCATCTTCTTCAGATTCATTGCAGCCCAGCTGATTCCAAAAGTATCGAAACGTTTTACAGAGGTGCCGTTGATCCGATAGGTTAATTTTGATATTGGCCTTCTTGTTATCCAACAAACTGATTAAATCAATTCTGAATTCACCATCCTTAATTCTGTGAATGTCCTTAACTTGGTAAGCACGATGCTCATATGGGTTGGGTATTGGCATATTCATATAATTGATCACTAACTTTGCATCCTGTTCTTTCATGAAATTTTCCTCCGATTCATCTAAATCCCTTAACTTCACAACGTTTGAAACCAAACACAACTTATGTTTTAATGAATAAAAAGCAACAATGAATTCATATTATAAAGCTGTAACTTGGTTCGTTGGATCACATTAATTCCTGGCCAGGAACAATTTCTATCTTATTATTATTTCTTAATTACTTGAACTTCACTTTTGTGAGGGGTCATAAATATGTTGTAAATAAAGGGAATGGGCAGAAGATTATTGAAGGAGTGTTGGAATATGGAATCACAGGAAGAAAATATTACTGAGACTGATTTAGCACGGTGTATTTTTATTTTCGAAAACATGACTAGCTTAAGTTTAGATGACGTCAAGAAAAATGCGCAAAACAAAGAACAGTTTAAAAACTTTTTTTATGATCAGACAATTAGTTTGCAAAATGCCACAAGCGATGTTGACAAAGCCATCACAAATATTCAACAACGCCGTGTTAAGGTTCTAAACAAGGTAGTAAAATCGCATTTTTCTCTAATACTAACTAACGCTCATAAAAAAAAAGATAACAAACTTGACTACCTGCAGCCTTTAGCCGATCAGGGCATGGCTGCAATAAGTTATAGGTTTTTGGTTGACGTTTACCATTCAACAAAAAAATTGAGTCATGATACACTTGGTGATGGTGGTCTAAGTCTAAATTCTGTTTTAAAGGTGCAAGATGCTGTACAGCCTTTTGAACCTTATCAACAAAATTTCTACGATGAAATTGAAGATTATTTTCTAGAGGACTTCGATGATTTTTCATATAACATTCAGGACTTTATTGAAGAAATGGATATTACAGATATAGTTGATGTTGATCAAGAGTTCGATGAAGTATATAGTTCAATAAAAAAAATTAAGCAAAAAACAGATGACCTTAATAGAACATATGACAATCTTGACAAGACACACCAAATGGATCTGATAAATAAATTAATGGAAATAAAGTACAGGCTTTTTCAAACTATTCAGGTCTTTTATGATAGTCCACAAAATGGAGTCCTAAATGGCATTATTCGGAATAAAGGCACAGATTAATTAGCCAAGTAAAACCATAAAGTTATTTTAATTACCGGATACAGAAAAAAGGTAAAATAAGTATGCCACCATCTTTCTATACTAGCTAATTGGGATGCTAGGGACGGTCGGGTATCATTTTGAAAAAGAATTTCTGTCCTACATACCAAAGCACATTTAATAATAAAAACACAATTTATTCACTGAAAAACGCTAAACACCACTTCCTGTTGCAAACAGGAAGAAGTATTTAGCGAAAAAAAGGTCCGGTCCTAAGCGTTAACGTACTTCAGCAAATTTTATTTTGACAAGTCAAAAAATTGCCATCTAAATTTTGAAGTTGTTTGTCATCATTTATCAATTTCATATCACGATAAGTTACGATAAACTAAGTTAGCCATTTTCAAGTAGAGCATAAAAAATCCCTGGCTCCTTTTTGCGGAGTCAGGGATTTTGTTTATATCTAGATTAAAGTTTTTCTTTGTTAACCACGTTTAGCTTGTCGTCCAAGTCGTAAACAACTGGTTGGCCTGTAGCCATTTCCAAGCTAACGATATCATCATCTGAGATACCTTCAAGATACTTAGTCAAAGCACGCAATGAGTTACCATGAGCTGCGATGATCACGTTCTTGCCGTCCAAAAGATCTGGAGCAATATGGTCTTCCCAGAATGGCATTACACGTTCCAAAGTAACCTTCAAGTTTTCGCCACCAGGAACAACATGTGGATCCAAGTTAGCATAACGACGTTCCTTAACAGCAGAACCTTCATCGTCAGCTTTCAACAATGGTGGTAATACATCGTATGAACGACGCCATGTGTGAACTTGGTCTTCACCAAATTTTTCAGCAGCTTCTTTTTTGTTTTGGCCCTGTAATGCACCATAATGACGTTCATTTAAGCGCCATGTCTTAGTTTCAGGGATCCATAATTGGCCGCTTTCTTCCAAGGCAATGTGTAAAGTCTTGATAGCACGTGTCAAAACAGATGTATAAGCTTGATCAAATTCGATCCCAGCTTCTTTAAGTTTTTTACCTGCTTCTGTAGCTTCCTGTACACCTTTTTCGCTTAGGTCAACATCAACCCAGCCAGTAAAAAGGTTTTCTAAGTTCCATTCACTTTGTCCATGACGGATAAATACTAATTTTGGCATATCTTGTACAGACCTCTTTCTTTTTATTTTTATTATACAAACTCATTTTACACTGAATTTTAGAAAATTAACAGTATTTTGTGAAAATTTACGCTTGGTTTTCTTGCAGTGTTTTCACCAGAGATGAAACAGCTGCTTGCAAATTTTCTGGAGTTGTTGCCAAGTTGATACGGATATGGCCAGCACCACTTTTACCAAACATACTTCCAAAATCAACGGCCAATTTAGCTTGATCTTGCACCACATGTTTTAAATCTTCAGGTGCAACGACCGCTGACAGATCGACCCAGGCCAAGTAGGTTCCTTCTTGGTCAGTCAACTTGATTTCTGGAAATGCTGCTTGTAAGTGTTCTTTAAGATAATTATAGTTATCTCTTACTACCGCCAGTAATCCATCTAACCATTCAGCACCATCGCGGTAGGCAGCTTCACCGGCTACCAAACCTAAAATATTGCTTGCAGGCCCATGTAAGATTTCTTGTTGTTGATCGTAACGGTCACGTAATTGTGGGTTAGGGATCACAACATGACTGATCAACAAGCCTGCCATATTGAAGGTCTTCGATGGCGAATCGACCATGATCATATTATCCCGATAAAAGCCGTCTTTGATCGATAAGGCTGATACGAATTTTTTGTCAGATGGCAACAGATCATGATGGATCTCGTCACTAATAACTATGACTTGTTCTTTACGACACAATTCTAACAAGTCAGTTAGTTCTTGTTCTGTCCACACACGTGCCAAAGGGTTATGCGGGTTACATAACATTAAAACTTTAACGTCGTTAGCAACCATCTGCTCTTCCATTTTTTCCAGGTCCATTTTGTATTCTGTGTCAAAATCGACTAACTGGTTTGCAACTACCTGGCGTCCGTTATTTTCGACAACATGGCGAAATGGATGATAGACCGGTTCTTGGATCATCACAGAATCCCCTGGTTCGGTTAGGAATTGTAGCAACATACTTAATGATTGCACGACACCCGTCCCAAAACGAAGCCAATCTTTATGCAATTCAATGCCGTAACGCTCTTTTTGCCAGTTGAAATAAGCATCATAATATCCCTCTGGTGTGATCGAATATCCAAATGCACCGTGAGCGACCCGTTGTTGCAAAGCTTTGATCGAACTTTCAGGGATCTTAAATTCAGTATCTGCGACCCACAAAGGGTACAGATCAGAACGTCCAAATTCTTCTTGCATCCCATCCCACTTAACAGCCGATGTATTGCGCCGTTCAACTCCATATTTGGATACAAACTCTTCTTTATTCACTTGCTCGTCTCTCCTTTTTTCTATGTTTTTCTTTGGGTCTATCGTTTTGGCCACCTTTAGAAGATTTGACTCCCATGACTTCTAACAAGAAGATGAAAATTGGTATCCCCACGATCAACCCCCATGTGCCAAAAATATGTTGCGAAACAAACAGCACTACGAATGTATAAAAAATTGGTAAGTTCGTCTTGCTAGACATTAGTTTTGGATTTAACACATATGATTCTAACGCATGGATCAATAATAACATGATCAAAACATACGCAACTGACTTGACCCCACCTTCTGTATATGCAATTAGTGACATTGGTATCGCTGAAATGATCACTCCAGCCACTGGGATCATACTCAATATAAAGATCATGACCACTAAAGTATCAAGTTGTGGCATTTTCATCAAGCTTAAACCGATCAAAGTCAACACAGTATTTGCGATCGCGATCAGAAACTGTGCTTCTAAAACGACCCCAAAAGTATTCACGAAGATGTTCGCAAAATAACGGATATCCTTAAAGAACCAGGAATAAGGGCCGCTTAAAAAATTACGTGAAAATGAAAACATCTGCTCTTTTTCGACTGTGAAAAAGAAACTCAGCAACAATGCCATTAATAATGAAACTCCAAAAGAGCCCAAAGTCGTGATCGATTGAACCAAGAAAGCTGCACCATTTTTTAACTGCGCCATGATATCAGATTTACTTAGATAATCACTGATATATTCCAAAACATCGTTAGTACCTTGTGGCGGATTTTGATAAAAGGCGATCACCGAACGCACCAGTTCTTCAAACTGGCCAAAGATCTTAGGCGCATAATTAGTCACCACAAAATAAATCCCAAATAAAATCAGCGCGTAAACTACGATCACAATTACCATGCTTGGAATTTTAACTTTCTTTTGAATAAAATTGATCAATTGTACAACTAAAAAAGTAAAAATAAAGGTCAATAAAATTGTGTTCATTAAGCCACGAAACGCATATAGTACAATGACAAGCAATGCTAAAACTACCGCACGTCGCAAACGAACATTATTAATAAACTTCTCCCAAATACTCATTAGTCTCTCCTCTCAGCCTGCCCTCCATATGTAATCTTTTGCAACATCAGTCGGGCAAAAATACTTTATCTAAAGATATAATGCTATTCTACTCTAAACACTTAGTAAAGTAATGAAAAAATCTAAAAAATAAAACACACTCACTTTTCTAACAGGTCAAAGTTTACAAAACAAGTATGTTTGTCCTTAATTTTAAATATCCAATAATTGTGCAGGCTGTTCTAATAAATAATTTGGCCGTTCGGCTTTGATCGCATGCAGATCATAAGCGCCCCATCCTGCAGCCGCCGTTTTAACACCTGCTCTTTTACCCATTTGTAAATCAAAGATCGCATCACCGATCATCACTGCTTGTTGTTTGTTTAGTTGATATTTATCAACCAGCTTTAAAATTCCTTCCGGGGCAGGTTTATAGTTTTCTACCAAATCAGAACCAATCAGATCAGTAAAGTATTGTCCGATCCCAAGTTTGTCTAAATTACGAGCTAATGGAGTTGAGCTCTTACTTGAAACAACATACAATTGATGGCCTGCATCTTTTAAATCCTGTAAAGCTTCCTTGATCCCTGGAAATAAGTGTGTATTTTGAGCTTCGATCGATGAATAATAGTCACGAAATTCCGCGTACATTTTTTGTAGTTGAACGTCATTAGCATCCAAATTAGCCCACATTGGAAAAGAAGTCTCAATCGGCAGTCCCATTTCTGAAAAGATCATTTCTCTAGTTGGTACTGGCTTTGAGGCATCTGTAAAAACCTTCTGCACTGATTCGACTGAAGCTTCGCCTGAATTAGCCAGTGTATTGTCAAAATCAAACAAATAAGTCTCCATTCTGATCCATCCCTTACTTTTATTATCAAACTGTTAGCTTGATTTTAACATTTTAGCTATTACTTGTTCAGAAGTTTCTGAATATTGTCACAAAAAACGTTTCGGAACACGCTTAAGGGCCGCCGATCTAACCCAATTAATGAGATAGATCGACAGCCCTTTTAGCATCGCACAGCTAGTTATATTCCAGCTTCGCTTACCTAATTTCTATTTATTTTTTCAAATGCAAAGGAAATGTGATAAGTCTTCTTTTCATTTCTCTTTAACACAACATCACCGAAGTTTTCATGGTTGATCGCATCCGGCAGTTGTTGAGCTTCCAAAGCTACTCCTTCACCCGGCCGAGCATCCATCCCTCCATCACGTGACAACTGGATTCCACTATCGATCTCTGGCATAGTGTACATCACTAAACCAGTACCTTCACTTTCAATCGTAACTTGACGGCCACTTTCGTTATCACGCAAAACTGCGGTTGGTTTTGTTGCCATCCCTGGGCCATTAACTACAAATGCATCATCAAAGCCGCCATTTTCATCATCAGCTTCCTTTAAATTTTTAAATTTACGGAAGTCATATGGCGTGTCATCAACTTGCAAAACACGTCCGGTTGGGATCGTTTCATCATCTGTTTCCAAGTATTCATGACTATTGACCATAAGTGAATGAGTTGAGAGATCACGCTTATCACTCAAATTAAAGTAAGTATGGCAAGTTGGATTGAAAAGTGTATCATGTTCACCATTCAAGGCACTGTATGAGATAGTGACCTTATTATTATTATCCAAGGTATAAATCACAGTCGCTAAGTAATTACCCGGGAACCCATCACGTGTTTCTTTGATATGTTTCTGGAAAAGAACGCTCACGCTGTTTGTCCCACGTGAAGTAGTATAACCCCAGTTCAAGAAACGGTAACCTTGCGGCCCGCCGTGCAAAGTATTCCCATTTTCATTAGTTGGTACTTGATACTTCTTACCATCGATCTCAAACTGTCCGTCTTTGATCCGACCAGCCACACGACCGATCGACTGGCAACAACAAAGAGAATTTTCATAGTACTGTCTTGCTGTATCAAACCCTAACAAGATATTTTGCTTGTCACCATCCTCTGATGGTACTAAAAACTCGTTCCAAGTTGCCCCCATCGTTAAACACGATATTTCTGTTTCATTATCATTGACTAATCTGATTTTTGTGACAACATGACCTTCATAATTTTCTATGACGCTGCGAAATATGTCCATTAGATTCCCTCTTCTTTCTGACCGTGTCCTTCTCCTAATCTCCTTCTCTAGTGTACCGCATTTCGCCAGTTGTTTAAAGCGGTTACATAAAAATGAATGGTTTTACACTACTTTTTTAAAATTGGTATAGTTATTTAAAAATAATCATTTTATCTCCTTTAATACACCGATTAACACTTAAATTACACTTACATCCCAATTTAAAGGGATTTTGTTTTAAGTATTAATGATTATTTAACTATTTTAGTGTTAAAAAAGCTTGCTTTTTATCAAATTGTAGAGTATGGTATATTACATCAAAGAGATAGGATAATTTCATTGGAGGAGTTAGCATGAATAATACTGTTGTAGAAAAAACTGAAGCACGGAAAGAAAAAGATAAGGAATGGACAATTTCAAATGACGCTGGACATTATTTACGCGTGATTTTTTCTGTTGCTTTAGAAAATAATATGAAAAATCTTCGTAATTTCTCTTTCAACAGATTTGAATCAGAACAGCTAAATAAACTTTCTCCACTTGTAGCTCATTTAACTGATGATTACGAACTTAAAATCGATGATGCTGTGATCGGCAATGCATTTTTACCATTGGATGCACAAGATGCACAATCACTCTTTAAAAAAATTAACTAAAAATGATTGCTAGTTATTCCGATCTTTTTATCAACGGCTAATTAGCCGCATTATTTTTACAACTGAATGAAAACCGGTTTAAAAGCCAGCTATTTAAAAACAAGCTATCTTATCATTGGAAAATGTTTCCATGATAGATAGCTTTTTTTATTGTGCACTTTTCTGCTTCCGACAATACTTAACTGCGCTTATGATTTCAGTGCTACTATTGATAGACAAGAACGTTATGCCTATTTACTGTAACCTGCGCCGCCAAAATATGCCGCGCTGCAGAGTGAAAGCCTAGTACCTTACCTTTTTACTTTCATTTACCTATTATGCTATAAAAAAAGACAACATAGCTTCCTATGCTGCCCTGAAACAATGATTGTTAGTCGTTGTTATTTTAGCATAACAACTTTACTTATTCCAAACGATACTATCTAATACTATTTCTTTTCAGCAATATCTACCAAAGCATCCTTGATATCATCAAGATCATCTTTGATGCCATGCAATAATTCGGCCGGCTCTTTAACATTAGGACGATACTTAACTCGACCTAACGCTACCTTGTCATGGTCACGGTGTTTTCGCTGTTTCGTGTACATATTCTGTTTAGCTGCTGAAGCGGCTTTAAAACCCGCATTAACAAAACCTGAAGCTGCAACGCCGGTTAAAAAAGCTGCTTGATTCAAATGATTCTGTACTCTGTGTTTCATCGTCGCTCACCCCATTTATTATTTAACTCAATCATAAGTTAAACCACCTGATTTGACAAGAAAGAAAGTGCGACAAAAGATGCTATGAAACCGAAAAGTAAGTCACGCAAGTAAAAAAGTAGCACCAACTTCATCAAAGTAAGTCGTACAAATAGAAATGCAACACCAGCTTCTCCAAAGTAAGTCGTACAAATAGAAATGCAATACCAACTTCTCCAAAGTAAGTCGCGCAAGTAGAAATGCAACACCAACTTCTCCAAAGTAAGTCTCGCAAGTAGAAATGTAATACCAACTTCACCTAAGTAAGCGTCGCTTTTTAAAATGTGTTGCTAAGTATGCCAGAGTATGTATCACATTTGTAAAGATGATTGCGTTGTTACAGTTGAGCCTTAAATCTTTTGGAACACGTTTAAGGGCCCTCAATCTAACCATTAAATGGATTAGATCGACGGCCCTTTTAGGATCACACAGTTAATTATATTCCAGCCAAATCAAAAAGCTCTATTTCCGTAATTAAAAAGGCAAATCGTTTCTAACGACGACTTGCCTTTCAAATATTAATGATCATTAGTCTTGATCAGCATATCCTTGTGGATGAGTTGAATGCCATTTCCAAGCTGTTGCAATGATCTTGTGGATATCATCAAATTGCGGCTTCCAGCCCAAAACTTCACGTGCTTTATCTGAAGCGGCAACCAAAGTGTCTGGATCGCCTCCACGACGAGGTGCTTTTTCGGCCGGTATCTCCTTACCAGTAACATCACGTGCAGCTTCTAAGATCTGTTTGTTAGAAAAGCCTGTTGATGATCCAAGGTTAAAGGCATTGGACTTATTATTGTCCAGCAAATACTTGACAGCTAGGATATGTGCATCTGCCAGATCAGTTGGATGGACATAATCACGGACGTTTGTCCCATCCGGAGTATTATAGTCATCACCAAAGATCATCAACTTATCTCTTTTACCCATTGCGACTTGCAGCACGATCGGTAATAAATGAGTTTCTGGATGATGATCTTCACCGATAGAACCGTCTTCTTTAGCACCGGCCACATTAAAGTAACGTAGAGCTACAAATTTAATGCCATAGGCTTCATCAGACCAACGCATGATTTTTTCCATCATTAACTTGCTTTCGCCATATGGGTTGATCGGTTTTTGTGGATCACTTTCTTTGATCGGCATAGTTTCTGGAATCCCATAAGTAGCAGCTGTCGATGAAAAGACGATTTTTTTAACGCCTACCTCATTCATTACTTCCAGTAATTTGATCATACCTGCCGTATTATTGTCAAAATACTTCAATGGATCTGTCATTGATTCAGCTACTAATGAAAAAGCTGCAAAATGAATAACTGCTTTGATCGCAGGATTTTCTTTGAAGACTTTGCGCATAAAATCTTGGTCAGAAAGATCTCCTTGATAAAACTTAGCTTTCTCATTGACCGCGGCTCTGTGCCCCGTTACCAGACTATCAACAACGACAACATCTTCACCTTTTTGTACTAAACGATCGACGGTGTGTGAGCCTATATAGCCCGCTCCACCCAATACTAATATTGCCATGAAACGATCCCCTCCTAAGTCAATTCTGCAACAAGACCGATTTTTGATTGAATAAACTCTTCTTTCATTTGTTCGGCTACCCTGTTGCTTACTTCTTTATCAATTTTACCAGTTTTTACTAGAAATTGGAAAAATATGCCAATTTAACGCAAAGATAGCGCATTTTTAATTTGCTTACTTTTTGTAAGTGTGATATATTAGCCTCAACGAACAAGCGTCACACACATTCTCACATGTTGACCTTAACAAACTAACAATGAATAAGCAGGTGTTAAAATGCAATATCTTTATCGTTTAAACTATCCTAAAAATTGGGACGAACATACGCCGGTCGCCATCGCTTTACACGGCATGGGAACTGATTACAATGACTTGCAGCCAGTCTTAGACCAACTCGCTCCAAAAGAGATCCAATTGTCACTCCAGGGAGATCAACCATTTCAAAGTGGTTATCAATTTTTTTCTACAGATTTCAAACGTGGTTCCGCCACGGAAAAAGAAATACTTACCAAAACGATCGATCAAGTATATACATTTATTCAGCAGCTTTTAAGTCAAGAAGGCTTGACTAAACAACCTTTGCATTACCTTGGTTTTAGCCAGGGTGCGATCATTGGGACTGGTCTAGTTGTCAAACACCCCGCTTTGTTTCAAGAAGTTGAACTCTTTAGCGGGCGCTTGCCTTTATTTGTTGAACAGCTTGCTCAAGCTAAACTTGGTCAAAATTTACCAGGACCGCGCATTTTTATTTCTCAAGGGCTGTTAGATCCGTTATTTAAACCAGAGATTGGACGCCACATCAATGAAGTCTTTAGCAGCCACTTCGCTCATGTTTGCTATCACGAGTATCACACTGGCCATGGGATCACCCCGCAGACATTGACCGACGTTATCGCAGAAAATCAAGCTAACTAATGGTAAACAAGAAAGGAACTTTATCATGGCAAACGTTTTGATCCCAGAATTTCAATTAGATGAAAAGACTCATCCTGGCAACGTGGCTTTAAAAGTTAATGACTTACAAAAGATGATATTATTTTACACACAAGTGATCGGTCTAAAGCTTTTAGCACAGAAAACACAGCAAGCCACTTTAGGGGCCGGTCACACACCATTACTGTACTTATATCAAATTGATGGTCACCGCGCCACACGACAAAAAACTGGTCTTTATCATACTGCTTTTCTTTTACCCACTCGAAAAGACCTAGGAAACGCCTTGATCCACTACATTACAACTAATGCCCCACTCAATGGCGCAGCAGATCATATTTATAGTGAAGCATTGTATTTAACCGATCCAGAGGGAAATGGGATCGAAGTTTACCATGACAAGCCACGTTCTAAGTGGATCATTAAAGAAGATGGTGAGATCCCGAGTGATACCTTAGAAATGGACGTTGAAAGTGTCTTAGAAGCCGCAGATCAAAAATGGGTTGGTTTCCCTGATGATTCAATGGTCGGCCACGTACACTTAAGTGTGGCTGATGTAGATGATACCCAAGATTTTTACACTAAAATTCTGGGTCTCTCACTCAAATTCAACTTTGGTGATGCTGCCAAATTTCTAGCAACTGGTGGCTATCACCATCATATTGGCGCCAATGTCTGGATGAGCCGCCAAGCTGAACCTTTGGCAAAAAATGAAATAGGTTTAAAGTACTATAGTTTTTACGTACCAAATGCAGCTGAATTAGCACGGATTCAAAACCACTTAAGTCAACTAAACGTTGATTTTGAACTTGCTGAAAATAATGAGATCTGGTTCACTGACCCCAGTGGGATAACTGGTCACTTTGAACTCCAACCATAAACACAAAAAAAGTTAGGTCTGTATCCAAAGGATATTTCGACCTAACTTTTTTTAATTAATTCTATTTTTAAACGACTATCTTAGTACCAGCCAGTTTGGTTTGAATGTTTTAAAGCATTTTCCCATGAACCATAACGGCCTTCAACATATTGATCTGCTACTTTTTCTTGGTTAGCTTCTGAGTAGTCACCATTCAACATTTGTGCACCTAATTGGTACTTACCAATAAATTGACCATTTCTAGCTGTATATGAACCACCAGATTCGCGTTGAGCGAGTTGATCCTTAGCAGAGCTAGACGTACCTTTGTAAGCAGCTGATTCGTGTGATTGAACAGGTGCTTGTGTCTTTTGAGCAGCTGGTTTTGTAGCTGCTGGTTTTGTAGCTGCTGGTTGTTGTACTGGTTTTTGTGCTGGTTGTTGTACTTGAACTGGTGCCTGTGCCTTTACTGGTGTCTGTGCTTTTACTGGTGCTTGTGCAGATACTTGGGCTTTTGGTTGTTCAACAACTTTAACATTACCTTCACCATCGATATCAAGTTTTTGACCTGGAAGGATAAAGTTAATATCAGCAAGTTCGTTAGCTTTTTCGATTGCAGCGATCGTTGTGTGGTTTGCAGCTGCAATGTCAGAAACTGTGTCACCAGGTTTAACTGTGACTGTGTCCGCGTTTGCTGTAACTGCTGTAACACCGAATAAACCGGCTGCTGCTGTGACTGTAAGTAATGTTTGCTTTAAATTCATAAAAAAATGTTTCACTCCTGTATTTATTTGGCTAATAACTCTAAATTTTTAGAGTCCAGCAAGCTCAAGCCTTGTGCTTGACTGACTTGCTTTCCTAGTATTTTTCAGTTCATCTCTCGAACCGACGATGAATAGTATATGAAGTTAATGTTACACAGTGGTTTCTATTAGATAACGTAAATCATCCATTTTCGTAACATGATGTTACAAATGTAATATTTTGTAATATTATTTCCTGAAATCGACTTGCACGATCAAAGCAAATCATGCAAGTTGATAGTACTGAGAAAGATTGAGAAACTATGTGACAAAATCGATGATTTTTTGGGAGCTAGAGTAAAAACTTTTTTTGAAAATTCCAAATTTTTTTTGCTTTTTTTGAAACAAAGCTAATTTTAGTCTTTTTTCTCTGTTATCGGCCTATAGGTGTAACCTTAATGTAATTTTTCAACCTACTGTAAAAAACATCTCAAACTTTCTGTTATGACAAGCATTTGTCAAGAAATAATTTATTTTATGACATTTTTTTCTAAATAAAAAGAGTGGTCATCTCCTTTTCACAAACAGAAAATGACCAACTCTTTTAGTTCAAATTTCAGAAAAATACCTGACTACTTAAATTTTATCTGTCTCTATTTCATGCCGACTTTTTTCGAGAGTTACTTGCGGTTTATTGGGATATCCAACCGCCAAAGAAATAACAGGCACAAAATTTTGCGGGATCTGTATATCGGCTAATAGCTGCGTATCTTTACTCAAGGGACCTAGCGCACCCATGATCACACAGCTGGCTAATCCGCGCGCAGTAGCCGTTAGTGCCATATTTTCAACGATCGTTCCCGCTGAAACATATTCCATCGCCCCCACAGAAGCTCCTTGTTTTTGCGCAGAAACTATGATCACTGCTGGTGCCCCGTAGTAAGGCGTGCTAACACTGTCAGATTCGATTCGTGAAATAACGCTTGTGTCAGTCAACAAAGTTAGATGAAATTTTTCATACTCGCCCATCCCGACTGGTGCCGCTTGACCTGCGTCTAAGATCTCATCTAAATCACTTGATGCGACTTTGCGTGCGGCAAAATCACGTACTGCTTGACGTTGATTAATAGCTTTTTGCATACTCACTAAAAAACTTCCTTTCTATAGTAAGAACTTGCCGAATTTTCACCTTCATTATATAAGATACATAAGTTTGAACAAAGCATTTTGTAATTTAGTACAAAAATTATTTA
>DXAP01000104.1 GCA_019116985.1 Candidatus Ligilactobacillus excrementavium
CTTGTGTGGCTTACTTTGGTGAAGTTGGTGTGGCATTTCCACTTGCGTATCTTACTTTGGTGAAGTTGGTGTTACATTTATACTTGTGTGACTTACTTTGGTGAAGTTGGTGTTACATTTATACTTGCGTGACTTACTTTGGTGAAGTTGGTGCTGCATTTCCACTTGTAAGACTTATTCCGCTAGAGTAAGTATCACAAACCAATATGTGATACTTACTTTCTCCATCTTTGTATCACATATCAATTTATAATACTTACTTTGATCGACTTAGTGTTACATCTACTTCAACTTCCCCAATGTACCCTATCTTGAATCTTCTCAAAATAATTTTTGTGGCCCCCAAACCAATATTGAAACTCAATTCCTTTGTTCTCATAACAAAACTGCTTTGATTTAAATTTAAGTGAGTTAAAATGTTTCATTAATATCTTCTCCAAGTAACTGCTACTATATCTTTCTCCCAAGAAGTTGATCAAATCACTGATCCTTAGATTTTCCTTGAAAAACAGTACTCCATATTCACAAATCGTACGCACATAAGCGGTTTCTTTTGGTTGACAATATTCACAGCGTTGGCAACGTAAATAATATCGATGTTGCTGAAGCTCAAACCCACCACAATTAGGACACTTTATCCCCTTAGTTAACTTCCTATCTGTCTCGGTGGAAAAATCATTATCTGGTCGATAGAAAGTAACCATATAAGGTTGTAAATACTCCTGCCAGCGTATTTGTACATTCTGTGCTGACTGAGAACACAGCACTTGCACCCAGCCACAAAAATCCCACAAATATTTGACAACTACCCCTGTTTCTTCTTGAATATCGAGTACTGCTTCATGATCAGTAAATACGAGTACTTTAATGATTTCAATGTTCACATGGTTTTCTGCAAAAATCCGCGCTAATATATCATGCGTACGATCGATCTGACCAAAAATACTGTGAGTTAATGGTTTTCCATTGCAATACCAGGTCCGATCACGAAAAACATAGTGACCATGATAGTTTTTAATATCAATTAAGTATAATTTATTGCCTATTTGTAATAGTTTATCAACCTGGATCCGCTGTTTATCGAAAACCAGATCCACATCATCCAATACTGGATACTGATTCCTGGTGATGCGTTCAATCAGTTCGTCGACCTGCAATTCACCTTTATAACCTTTTTGACAAGCCACTAATTGTTGTTTTTCGTGTTCATTCAAACTAGTACGTCCTTGCAGTGTTTCTAAATACTGCATTTCAAATGATTTCCTACGCATTTGGCTACTCTCCTTTCTTTTATTACTATCAAATACGCAAAATTTATCTTTTTTCATTAAAAAAAGAGCAACTATCTCTAAAATTTAGATAATAGTCGCTCTTACAAACTCTCAACTAGACATTAGGAGTTTCTTGTTTTTCTTTTTTATAGTTAGCTGCACGTTCCTGATAAAATGAAAGTTCTTCTTCTGAACAACGTACAAAGTGACCTGGAGTGATCTCCCGTAACTTACGTGGCTGTCCTTCCTTATCTTGTTCGATCGAAGCGTCATAAGGAACTCGTTGACGAGTCCGTTCAAACTCCGGATCCGGTTCAGGAACAGCTGAGATCAAACTCTTAGTGTAGTCATGCAATGGTGTCAAATAAACATCATCAGCAGGCCCCACTTCTAACAGACGACCATAGTGCAAAACTCCGATACGGTCTGAAATATACTTGACCATCGACAAGTCATGCGCGATAAACAAATATGTTAAACCGCGCTCCTTTTGCAAGTCTTTCATCAAGTTAACGACCTGCGCCTGGATGGAAACATCCAAAGCTGAGATGGGTTCGTCAGCGATGATAAATGATGGCTCAACAGCTAAAGCGCGCGCGATACCGATCCGCTGCCGCTGCCCACCTGAAAATTCATGTGGATAACGACTAGCATGGTCACGATTCAGTCCAACTGTTTCAAGTAAGTCTTCAACTTTTTTGTGGCGTTCAGCCTTGTCTTTGGCCAAACCATGGATGTCTATCCCTTCAGCAATGATGTCTTCAACAGTCATTCGTGGATTTAACGAAGCCTGCGGATCTTGAAAGATCATTTGCATGTTACGTGTAAATTCAAGTTTCTCTTTTTTACTCTTGAACGAGCTAACATCCTTCCCGTTAAAGATGATTTGACCATCAGTGGGATTGTACAAATGAATAATACTCCGTCCGGCTGTTGTCTTACCTGATCCTGATTCACCAACAAGTCCAAACACTTCTCCATCATAAATATCAAAAGAAATGTCATCGACCGCCTTGACCATATCAGGTTTGCCCACGCCGAAGTATTGCTTTAAATGCTTAACTTCGAGAACTTTTTTTCGATTTTCTGGCATGTGGTTTCTTCCTTCCTTGGTCTACTAATTTGCGTTTGCTTGCATTTTCTTGAAGATTTTTTTACGCCGCACAATTTCATCGGGCGGTGTGATCTTCGGTGCATCCGGATGCAACAACCAAGTTGAAGCAAAATGCGTTTCTGAAACTTTAAAGAACGGCGGTTTTTCCTCCTCGTCGATCTTCATTGCATATGGATTTCGAGCAGCAAACGGGTCACCTTTCGGCGGATCCAATAAGTCTGGTGGTGTACCAGGAATAGCTTGTAGATCCGTACTATTCAATGTCGGCATTGAGTTGAGCAAGCCCCAAGTATAAGGATGTTGCGGATTATAGAAAATCTCATCAACTGAACCATATTCGATGATCTGACCAGCATACATAACCGCCACACGATCAGCCATACCTGCAACAACACCCAAATCATGCGTGATGAAAATAATCGAAGTTTCAATTTTTTCCTGCAATTCTTTCATCAGATCTAAAATCTGTGCTTGGATCGTTACATCCAAAGCTGTAGTTGGTTCGTCAGCAATCAAGATCTCGGGGTAACAAACTAAAGCAATCGCGATCACGATCCGCTGACGTTGTCCACCAGAAAATTGATGGGGGTATTCATCGATCCGCTCTTCAGCATGGTCGATGCCAACTAGCTTTAGAATTTCAAGAGCCTGTGCTAAAGCCTTTTTCTTTTCAACATTTTTATGTTTCATCAATGGTTCAGCGATTTGACGGCCGATTTTCATAGTTGGATCAAGAGAAGTCATCGGATCTTGAAAGATCATGGCAATATCTTTACCACGAATATCTTGCATCTGTTTTTCAGACTTTTTCAAAATGTCTTCGTCATGATACATGATCGAACCGCCGACCACTTTTGCGTTATTGGCTAAAAGACCCATTAAACTTTTAGTCGTAACTGATTTACCTGAGCCAGATTCACCCACGATAGCAAGTGTTTCACCTTTATCCAAATGAAAACTAACATCACGGATGGCTTTAACATCACCTGCGTAGGTATGAAAATTGATCTCAAGATTATTTACATCTAAAATTCTTTCACCCATAATTCAACCTACCTTCTTGTTCTTGGATCAAATGCATCTCGTAACCCGTCACCGAGTAAGTTGAAGGCGATCATCAAAACAACCAAGACAATTGCCGGATACCACATCTGGTAAGGCAGGAACTGGAAGTTCTTTTGACCATCGTTCAGTAATACACCCAATGAAGTTTGCGGTGCGGAGATCCCGATACCGATGAAACTCAAGAAAGCTTCAAAGAAGATGGCATTAGGGATCGTGTACATCGTTTGGATAATAATGATACTTGAAACATTAGGCACTAAATGTTTCCAGGCGATCTTACCCGTCGATTCACCCAAAGTCCGAGCAGCCAAGACATATTCTTCTGTCTTTAATGACAGCGTCTCCGCTCGGATCATCCTGGCCATCGTGGTCCACTCTGAGATCGCCAAAGCTAAGATGATCGAGGTCATCCCGGGCTTAAAAACGATCAACATCAAAACAACAATGATCAAGTTAGGGACGGACGAAATGATTTCAATGATACGCTGCATCACATTATCAGTTCGTCCTCCCTTCCAACCCGATACAATACCATACGAGACCCCGATCAGTAAGTCAAACAGTGTCGCGACGATCGCAACAGTCAGTGAGATTTTTGTTCCGTAAATAATACGTTGTGCTAAAGAATGACCCAAGTAGTCAGTCCCTAAGGTAAAATGGACGCTATCCTTGATACCATTTTCTTTATAAACATCAGTCCATTCTCCACCAACTTTCATCTTACCGTTTAAACCATTGATATCAATACCTGGGACCTTAGCCGGTAAGTTAGCATATTCAGGGTTAGATTTAACTAACTCCGAATGATTAATAAAAGGTGTGGAACCAAATGATACGATAACCATGATCAAAATGATGAATAATGAGATCACAGCTCCCTTATTTTTCTTTAACCGACGCCATGCATCTTGAGAAAACGTCAGTGAAGGAGCAGCAATTTTTTCACTTTCAACTTCTTGTTCGTGATCATGACCTAATGGTTCGAAGCTATCTGGTTGTAATTTATATTTCTCTTCTGCCATTTATTAGTCCTCATTTCCATTAAGTCTAATTCGTGGATCGATAATTCCATAGATAATATCTGTGATCAAGATGATAACGACTAAACCAAAACAAAATAGCATAGTAACACCCATGATCGTTGGGTAGTCGTTGGTCTGGATCGACTTAACATATTGTTCACCGATACCAGGGATCGAAAAGATATTTTCAATAACCATGGAACCTGTCATCAATGCTACAGTGTATGGCCCGATCAGTGTAACTAATGGGATCAAACTATTTCTTAAAGCATGATGATAAATGATACCAAATTTATTCAAACCTTTTGCGCGTGCCAGTTCGATATAATCGGAATTCAAAACATCGACCATTCCGGTCCGAATGAAACGCGCTGTTTCCGCTAGTGGCCCTACACCTAAAGCGATCGTTGGTAAGATCGTGTATGAAAATCCTTCCCAGTCAGCAATTGGGAACCAGCCTAACTTCAACGAAATATAATACTGTAATAAGACGGCTAAAACAAAGTTTGGTACCGACTTACCAATAATTGAAAGGACCGTTGCTGTTGTATCGACCCACGTATTACGGTAAATAGCAGCAACTGAACCAATAATGATACCCAAGATAACACCGAATAGCATTGCTTGTACACCCAATTGAGCAGAAGCACCGATACGGCTTGATATCAAATAAGAAACGGGTTGATTACTAAATTGGAACGAGGTCCCTAGATCACCATGAACCATCCCAAAAATATAAATTACATATTGCATCCAGATCGGTTTATCCAAACCATACTGTTGGTTCATGATCTTGATTTGTTGTGGCGACATTTTTTCCTGATTGGAATATGGTGTACCAGGCATTAACTTCATTAAGAAGAATGTTATGGTAGCAACCAAAAACAGCGTCAAGATCATATATAAGACCCTTTTTAGCAGGTATTTTTTCATAATTCACCCTCACATTCTAGGTTTATACTATGTACAACAACCAAGCTAGTCGGGTCTCTAGCTTAGTTGATGCAACATCTTATGCTTTTAGCATTTTTTAATTCTAACTTTAACAGTGATTTTTATCAATTCATATCTCTCATAATGTTCGCCTTTTACTAATTGTTCATTAGATAAGTCAAAGGGAATTGACAACATAGAGCGTGTCAATTCCCCCTGGCCGCACTCGGCTTTTTAATTAAAGAACCGGACTATTCTTTGATATAAGCATTCTTAAAGTTGTAGTTGGCACCAGATGAATTGTAGATAACACCCTTAACTTTATCTTTAACCATCCATGCAGTTGATTGTTGATAAAGTGGTGCGATACCTTGTTCTTGAGCCAAGATCTTTTCAGCTTGAACCAAATCATCCCAACGTTTGTCAGCATCGCCGGCATCTGTTGTCTTAGAAGCTTGGATCAACTTGTCATATTCGTCATTCTTCCATTCACCATCATTTTGTGAATTATCAGATGTGAATAAATCTAAGAAACTGATTGGATCAGCGAAGTCAGCACCCCAAGCGGTAATTACCATATCGAAATCGCCTTGCTCTGAACGTGTCAAACGTGTCTTAAATGGAACGTTTTGAACCTGAACATTGACGCTATCACCAAGTGTGGATTCGATCTGACTTTGAACATATTCTGTTGTGTCCTTAGCCTTATCTGTATCATCACTTAACAGCTTGATACTCATCTTAGATTCGCCAGTTTCTTTCAAGCCTTCTTGCCATAACTGTTTTGCTTTCTTCTTGTCGTACTGAACGCCATCTTTAACGTAAGCTTGATCAGCGAAGTCTTTACCATCATTTTTAGCTAACCCTTTAGATACAAGACCTTTGGAAACTGTTGAACCATCACCCAAGACCTTTTTAGTCAATTGCTCACGGTTAACTGCTAACGACAAAGCTTGACGGATCTTCTTGTTTTGGAAACGTTTCTGAGTTTGATCATATTGGAAGTAGAATGTACTTGCACTCTTACGAGTTAAGAACTCTTTATCATTTTTCAACTGTTTAGCTTGTTGCGAGCTCAAAGGAGTTGCGTCCAACTTGTCAGTCTTGTACAAGTTATAAGAAGTTGAATTACTCTTATTGACCTTATAATTGATCTTATCAAGTTTAACGTTTTTCTTATCCCAATACTTACCGTTCTTATTCAAACTCCAGCTTAAGTTAGAGCCAGTCCACTTAGTCAACTTAAATGGTCCGTTATAAGCCATATACTTCGAAGCAGTACCATATTTGCTACCAGCATCTTTAACCACTTTTTCATTTTGAGGGAAGAATACTGGGAAGCCCATCAGTAACTTGAAGTAAGGGATCTTCTTTTCAAGGTTAACTGTCAACTTGTAGTCGCCGTCAGCTTTGACTCCTAATTCACTGGTCTTCTTCTTGCCATCCATGATGTCGTTGGCGTTTTTCACACCATCAAATAAGTATGCATATTGTGAACCTGTTTTTGGATCAACAGTCCGTTGCCAGGAGTAAACAAAGTCCTTAGCTTTTAAATCGTCCCCGTTAGACCATTTTGACTTACGTAAGTCAAATGTATATGTTAAACCATCGTTTGAAACTTGTGTTTTTTTGGCTAAGCCAGGTTCAACTTTGGAGTCTTTTCCTAGACGATAAAGTCCTTCCATCGTATTATTCAACTGGTTAAAACTGACCACGTCAGTTGCCTTGGATAGATCCATTGTTGGCAACTCAGCACTTTCATCCCAATTCAAAACTTGTTTTGAATCATCAGATGAAGACTTAGAACCACATGCAGCTAATGTTAAAGCAGAAACAGCTACTACGGCGCCTGCTGTTGCAAATTTTTTAAGCTTCATTCTAGTAACAACTCCTTTTTATATGTATTGATAGATACAACAAATATCTCTCTCAACGTTGTTTAAATTCTATATGAAATTGATATTAAAATCAAGAGCATCTTCTAATTTTTTTAATATTTATTTTTAAAAATCCGCATAGACTGCCGTTTTATTGGATATATAAGCAGTGGTTTTTCTCATTTTTCTAAAAATATTACGTTTGATAACGTTCTATTTAACTGATTAAAAAGTCTTGTTTCTTGTATATTCTTATTTTCCTATCATTCAAAATCCGTCATTTCTTAGAATTTCTTATTCTAACATAGTCTTTTCTTCATTTGGAAACAAGAATTTCATAAGTACCGCAACGATCAAAGCTAAATGTTATAATGTGTATGGAAACGAATGGGGGAAAGAATATGAATGGTGCAATTCTTGCAGGAATTGACTATGGACAAGAAAATTTTGAATATACAATGAATGAACTTGCGGCCTTGACCCAAGCAGCAACTATCAAACCAGAGCTAACCATTACTCAAAAGCTCGATAAGCCAGTATCTGCGACTTATTTTGGCAGTGGTAAATTAAATGAGATCAAAAACGCAGCCACTGCCAAAGACGCAATCGATCTGATCATTAATGATGAATTAACACCAACTCAACTAAGAAATATTGAAGACCAAACTAATTTAACTGTGATCGATCGGACGGCTTTGATCTTAGAGATTTTCGCTCGACGTGCGCATACCCGTGAAGCTAAGCTGCAAGTCCAGATCGCGTCTTTGCAATATCGCTTGCCGCGTTTACGGACTTCAAGTTTAAATCGGTTTGATCAGCAAACTGCCGGGAGTGGTGGTGGCTTTACGAGTCGTGGTTCTGGTGAAACACAAATGGAATTAAACCGTCGGACTATCCAAAACCAGATCAACCATTTACGTCATCAACTTAAAGAAGTTGAACAAGAAGAACAAACTAAACGTAAAGCACGTGACCGCTCTAATTTAAAGACGGTCGCTTTAGTTGGTTACACTAATGCTGGCAAATCCACCACTATGAATGGTCTTTTACGTTTGACTGGTCAGAACGAAGAAAAACAAGTATTTGAAAAAAACATGCTGTTTGCGACCCTTGATACCTCAGTCCGTAAAATTCAGTTTGCTGATAACAAACAGATCTTACTAAGCGATACTGTCGGTTTTGTTTCATCCTTACCACATCAATTGGTCGAAGCTTTTAAAACAACTTTATCTGAAGCAGCACAGGCTGATTTACTCATACAAGTGATCGATGCTTCTGACCCTCATGCTAAAGAAATGGCCAAAACGACTGAAAAGACTTTACATGAGATTGGTGTGACTGGTATTCCCATGATCTATGCCTTTAATAAAGCTGATCTTGAACCAAAGCTCAGTTATCCACAAATTGCTGGTGACCAAATCACATTTAGTGCTCAGGATGATGAGTCGCTAAATCTCTTGATCAAAATGATCAAAAAGACTTTATTCGCTGATTTTGAGACTAAAACTTACTTGATCCCATTTGACCAAGGTAAATATCTTGAACAACTTAATAGTAATGCCAGTGTCCTTAACACCGATTATCTCGCAAAAGGCACTTTAATCACTGCTGAAGTATCCCCAGCAACTGCTGGCATTTTACAAAAATTTGAACATTCTAATTAAAAAAGTACCGTATTCCTACTACTGTCCCTGAAAGTTAAATTCAGAGTCACTGCAAGAATACGGTACTTTTTAAATCAACTAATGAACGCGGCGGTCCATCACATAGGCAGATAATTGCCGGTCTTGTCCTTCCTGGAAGCCTAAATAATGAAAAAACTTCCGTGCATCATTATTCGGTTTAGCTGCAACCATGATTTGACCGACAGCACCAAAATAATTCAACAAATGCAACATCAATGTCTTGCCGATCCTTTTGCCTTGAAACTCAGGGCAAACTAATAGATCTTGAATGAAAACAACAGTTGAAAAATCACTTAATGCTCGTACCAGTCCGACCAACTTTTTATCTTCATAGGCCGCGATAACAAAAGATTTTTTCAGTCCTTTTTTAAGATTATCAATGTTTTCAACGTCTTTTTGCCAGCCAACCGAACTATATAACACAATGATGTCCTTTTTAGTCAGTCTAGGATTTACGATCAAATCCATGATCCCACCCCTTTTCGAGTATGTACCTAAAATAAAGATTAGAAAAAAATGAAAATTTTATGTTTTTTATTATAAGAAAACGCGCTGGTTTTTTCAAGTTAAATTTAGTAACTTGCTTATTTATTAGTGTTTAAAGGTCAAACGCGATATGCAAACTCTACTTTAAAAATGAGATTATTTTCGTATATCGAGTTTAATTACTCATAAAAACATATTTTTAACCACTTAGTTCAACTCGATAAGTAAAAATTACAAAACTGTGTTACTGCCCACTCAGAATGACACAAATTTATTTCTAAAGCTAAAAAGGCTGCTCTCTCAAAAATTTGAGAAAACAGCCTCTTGATTTTATTATGTTTTATGCTTGAAATTACCCATAACAGAAAATCCCACTTCACGTAGGTATATCCCTGCTTTTTATCCGTACCTTTTTTCCATTCGCTTTGCTACCAAGGACAAGGCATAACATACGATAAAGTACATGACCGCGATGATCAGATACATCGGTAACATGTACCGCGTGTCTTGCCCGTATATGATCTGGGCTCGGTATAATAGTTCTGGCAAGACGATGATCGTTGCTAAAGATGTATCCTTGATCAAGGAGATGAACTGCGAAACCAACGGTGGGATCATCTTTAACAAGGCCTGGGGCAAAATGATCTGCCACATGGCTTGCCAGTAAGTCATCCCCGTGGAACGCGCACCTTCCATTTGACCCGGGTCCACAGCGATGATCACACTGCGGACGATCTCAGCTAACATTGCTGATTCAAAGACTACTAAGGCCGTGATTGCCGCCGACATTGGT
>DXAP01000009.1 GCA_019116985.1 Candidatus Ligilactobacillus excrementavium
AGCCGGCTCTAATGCAAAAAACGCATCATATCCGACTAGTCAATTAGTGCTCACCTTCTAAACGCCACGCTCCGCTCTCTGTTTTTAAACGTGTTCCAAAAGATTGAATCTTCACTGTAACAACGATTACCTTATTCTGGGTCTTCGCTTCGCTACGATTCAAAATAATGCGATCACCGTTACAAATCAGCTTCAAAACATCTTTTGTCTCACTTTCATTTCGTTTGAAATAATTGTTTATACTCGCCATAACCAGCTTCATCTAACTGATCAACTGGGATGAATTTTAAAGCGGCCGAATTGATACAGTAACGCAGACCGCCAGCTTCACTAGGACCGTCTGGGAAAACGTGTCCTAAATGGGAGTTGGCTTCTTTACTGCGAACTTCCGTCCGATGCATAAAATGTGAAAAGTCATTATTTTCTGCAACATTTTTGCTTTCAAGTGTTTTAGTAAATGAAGGCCAGCCACAACCTGCATCGTATTTGTCTTGTGATGAGAATAATGGTTCACCACTAACAACATCGACGTAGATCCCATCTTCATAAAAGTCGTCATATTTACCTGAAAAAGGCATTTCCGTTGCGGCGTTTTGTGTGACATCATATTGTTCTTGTGTTAATTTATCCTTTAGTTCATCATTATTTTTCATAATAAGGATCTCCTTTTCACATGTAAAAACTAGCTAAGTTAACTAGTTGTGCACGATTTATTCAGTGGAAATTATCTTATATTTAGCAGTAAAATGCAAAAGTCTTGCTTGAGAAAAAGTTATATATAATTTGACTTTTATACATGACTGTATTAGTGTAGTAGTACACTGTTTGGTTGAGCTCGATAGAATGTACATAATTGTGTCCATATTTAGTAGATAGGCATAATATGTATAGTTTACGTTGTTTTGCTATATTCAAAGGAGGGGTCTGGTGAAATTTACTGATGATGTACCTATTTATCGCCAAATAGAACAATATATTGCTGGCGAAATTATCAGCGGGCGTATTCAACCAGGACAACAATTGCCTTCTGTTCGTCAGTTAGCATTGCAATTTTCGGTCAATACTAATACAGTACAAAGAGCTTTAAGAGAGATGATCATTGAAAATATTCTTGAGTCTCGGCGGGGCAGGGGTAATTTTGTTACCACTGATCAAGACGTTATTGAGACACAACGTCAAAAGCTGATCGATCAAAGCTTGGTGGCAATGTATAGTCAGTTGCATGCTTTAAATATTAGTGATGCAAAGATCAAGGAATGTTTAGATGATTTTCTGATAAAAAGGAGAAGTGAAAATGGAAAACACGATCGAACTAAAAAATGTCTCTTATAAGCGAAACCAACGAGTAATTTTGGAAAATATCAATTTGGCAGTTCAAAAGGGGACTACAATTGGCTTACTAGGTGAGAATGGTGCTGGTAAAACCACTTTGATGCGCAGCATTGCTGGAATTGCCAAAGGTGCAAAAGGCACGATCAAAATTAAAAATGAAGCAGGTATCGTTGAACGTAAAGCACTTGTCAGTTATACAGATTCCCTAGATGGATTTTCTAAGGGGACTACAATTGCGGATATTGTTGAATTTTATTCGTTAGTTTATACTGATTTTTCTAACGACAAATATCGTGAATTGAGTGATTTCTTAGACTTTGGTAGTGACCAGCAAAAACTGGGTGAATTATCCAAAGGTATGAAAGAAAAATTGGTCATTAGTTTAACTTTAGCTCGTCGTGCTTCTGTTTACTTACTAGATGAACCATTTGAAGGTATTGATAGCATGACTCGTAAGAAAATCGTTAATAGTCTGATCCAATGGAAATCATCTGAAGCTGTGATGGTGATCAGTGATCACTATATCACTGAAATTGCTGGTTTATTAGATGAAGTTGCGATCATTAAAGACGATAAGTTGATCGCGCAAGAAAAGGCTGAAAAAATCAGAGAACAAGGAAAAAGTATCGAAGATTTCTATGAAGGACTTTACGAAAAGGGGGTACAAACAGATGACGAGCTTTCGAAGAATGAATAAGGTTTTACTTACAGATAAAATTAAGACAGTTGGGTGGATCATATCTGCATATATCGTGGTGATCTTGCTGTCGTTACTCCCTGATATGTTCAATGGTAGTTTCTTTAGTAAACAATGGAGTGCCGTTTTGATGCAGCATGCAATGAGCTGGTCTTGGTTGGCAACTTTATTGGCATTTATCTTTTTAACTTGGATAAGTGAAAAAGTTTATACTTCTAACAGATATCGATTGATCCCGGTCAGTGACACTAAATTATATTTAAGCAATATCTTGAGTTCACTAATTGCTTTCATCTTGGTATCTCTAGTTGAATTGATTTTTGTACTAATATTTTATTTGTTTAACATGAAACAAGTTAGCACAATATTAAGCAGTAGTTTTTCGGGTGTTGAATCTCGTGTCTGGCTGCTATTATTAGCTTTGGTTTTGGTTTCTCTAGCAGGTATTTTATTCTGGTGGGCAATGATCAGCTTGATTCATTTGCTAACAACTGCCATTTCACGTGCTTTACCGGCAAATCATCAAACATTGTACAAGATCATAATTTACATTGTTTTGATTTATATTGCGATCTGGATGTTTAATAAGTTGCAAGCTTGGATCTCACAGCTTGCTTATCTACAGTATATGATGTATTCTTCCAGCGTTTATACTGGTCCAATGTGGACTGCTTTGATCATGTTTGTGATCGCAGTTGTTATTTCAGCCGTTAATATTTGGTTGCTTAATAAAGAAGTTGAAACTAAACAATAATTTTAAGCGGTAATGGAGTTGGGACATAACTAGCTATGTAATTCTAAAAGGGTCGTCGATCTACCTCATTAAATGGGTTAAATCGACGGCCCTTAAACATGTTCCAAAAGATTGAAGTCATACTGTGACAATGATTCCATTATTCTGTTTCTTCGCTTTGTTACGACTAAAAATAACACGATCGTCGTTACAAAGCGGCTTCAAAACATCTTTTGTCTCACTCTCTTTTAAAGCTTATGGATTTCGGTTAAAATTAAACTATATATAACTGTATAAAAATAAAATGGAGGGATCAGGATGGGCGAGGAACGCAAGTCGGTGAATGAAAAAAAACGTCTAGGTACGGGCTGGATCGTGTCGATCGTTTTGGTATTATTAGTATTAATTTTTGGTGGGGGATATATCCATTATTCTAATAGCTTAAATAGCGCCAAACAGGATTACGAACAACAGCAAGGTGACTTGCAAAGTGCTTTACAGCGGCGTTCTGATTTAGTGCCAAATTTGGTCAATAGTGTTCGGGGTTCAATGAAACAAGAAAAAGATGTTTTTGGCCAAGTCGCGCAGGCACGTAAAGATTACAATAGTGCTGCTAGATCTGGGAAGACTAAAGATCAGGCTAATGCTAGTGCACAACTTTCAGCGACAACAGCTAATTTGATCAATGTGATCAATGAACGTTATCCTAAGTTGGCTTCTAATGATAATGTGCGTCGTTTGATGGATCAGCTAGAAGGTTCAGAGAATCGGATCAATTTGGCTCGTAGAAGATATAACGAAACAATTAAGAACTATAATAATAAGGTCGTACGTTTTCCTTCATCTATGATCGCAAATATGAAAGGGATGCATACTAAGTCATATTTCCAAGCGGATAAAAAGGCTCAACAAGCACCTAAAGTTAACTTAGATGATTAAAGTAGGCAACAAATATGAAAAATAAAGGTAGATTTATCCCTCTGATTTTTTTGGTGACGACTGCTTGTTTATTTTTAGATATTGGACACGTACAAGCTGAAGATCCACAAAAATTACAACCAAATGACCAGCACGCGGTCTTAACTGATAAGGCAGATATTTTAGCGCAAGATACACAGGATCTGATCTTAAAACAAGAAGAGTATTATCGAACAACTAAACCAAAACCTCAAATCGCTGTGGTAACTATTAAGTCCAGTCGAGGAAAAGAACTAAATGATTATATCAATGACATGTATTTGACGAAAAAGTGGAATGTTGGTAATGCCAAAGAAGATAATGGTGTGTTGATTTTGTTTGCTCAAAATAAGGGGAAGAATAATGTTTTTATTTCGACTGGGGAAGGCGCAGAAACTTACTTAACTGATGGAAAAACTTCTGATATTTTAAGTGACAACAAATCATTGTTGAAGAGTAAAAATAAAGCAGAGATAAATCGTGGCCTCCAGCAGACTTTTAAAGACGTTGTTAAGGTGACTAACGCACACTATAAGTTGAAAAATCAATATGGTTCTGAAAAATATCAAAAAGACCAAAATGGTAATTCAGGAGACACAGTCGGCTATGTCATGATCTCTTTAGTAGTGATCGGATTTGTGATCTACCTCTTTAGTGGTTCTGGTGGAGGAGGTCACGGTGGTAGGCGCGCGCGTCGACGTGGAATGTATATTGGTGGTTTTGGTGGCGGGTCTTCCTTTGGTGGTGGATCTTCTCCTGGCGGCTTCGGTGGAGGCGGCTTTGGCGGTGGTTCATCTGGTGGAGGTGGATCTGGTATCTAAATTAAATAATATTTGCCGAGACGAATAGTGTAAACTAAGTCAGTATGTAGAAGAAATTAGGAGAGTGTGAGCTAGTGCCTTTAACAAATAAAACACCCGAAAAAGATGTTGCAGATCTATTTGATAGGATCTCGAATAAATATGATTCGATGAATAATGTGATCACATTAGGCATGCATAAACGTTGGCGTGAAGAAACGATGAAAGTGCTCGATGTAAAGCCTGGAGCTACAGTCTTGGATCTTTGTTGTGGAACAGGTGACTGGTCATTAGACTTGGCGCAAGCAGTTGGTGCTAACGGACATGTGTATGCGTTAGATTTCAGTGCAGATATGTTAGAGATCGCCAAGAAAAAAGTTGCTGCTGCTGGCATGACAGAGCGTGTAACTTTGATCCAAGGTGATGCAATGAACTTGCCATTTGATGATCAAATGTTTGATCGTGTGACGATCGGGTTTGGATTACGAAATGTTCCAGATGCTAAACAAGTCTTGCAAGAAATGCAACGTGTGACTCGTCTTGAGGGTGTGGTAGCTTGTTTGGAAACTTCACAGCCTGAAAATAAAGTGATTCATAAGTTTTGGAGTTTGTATTTCAAAGTCGTACCATTTATGGCGAAAATGGCAACT
>DXAP01000105.1 GCA_019116985.1 Candidatus Ligilactobacillus excrementavium
AAACAGTTTTTTATCCCCTGTCATTTGATGTAGAAAAAGGCCTTTCTAACGTACGTTTCCACGTTTATCAAAAGCATGTTGCGCGTCAAAGTAAAGTAATTTTACCTACTAAAAAATAATCTCTATTTAACGCATTTGCAGCTAAAAACATGCACTTTTTAAAGATTATTTACCAAATTTTTGTTTAAAACGGCCCTACTATTTAAATATATTCATTCCCTCTTAGATATAACTCTATCAAAAAGAACGGTTACATTAAATACTAATTTAGCTTTATTTCTTTCTCTTACCACGTAGCAAGTTTTGAAAATACCTCTATTTATTAAATCAATTAAGGATTTTCCTTAGTCGTATCATGTCTTTCAAAATAAGATTGTTTTCAACAATTTCAACATCATAATGAATTGTAAAGAAATCTTGATCAATTTCAAAAACACGAAAACCACACTTCTGATAAAGATATAGTTGTCCAAAGCTAGTTGTACCAGTTCCAATTTCAAGACACTTGTAATTATTATAGTGTGCGTATTTTTCAGCAAAGCTAAGTAACTGTTGGCCAATTCCCCTATTTCTTTGTTCTGAAATAACAGCAATATTAACTATTTCCAAAGTTTCAGGGTGAGTAGGCAAAAGAGCCAATACTCCTACTAGCTCATTATTATAAGTTGCGTCGAAACAAAAAGAACGCTGCAAATAGGTGTTTACTAATTCTTTATTAGGATCCGCTTCAAGTAATAAAGCGTAATGCTGTTTTGTCAATGTACCTGAGGCTTTAATATTAAGTTTCGTGCTTTCTCCTTAATGAAAGTCTATTTCTTACAGATAGGCCCTTGCATTTACTTTTACTATAGCACATTTAACAAATACCTAACTGTACGATACTAGTAGACGCCTATTTTTGAGCAAATCATAATTTTAAATAACCTATTACTCACGATCAAACATTTGACCTTAACCTTACGTAATGCATTTATACTTTGTTTTTCTTGCTGTTTTCCAAAATAAAAAATACTCTTGCAGTATATCTATTCACTACTATCATTAGATAAATGTAATAAATTAAATAAGTTTTAAGATGATGATTTTTGCGTTTTTTCAATTGTTTTATTTGTTCCATTGTTGTACTATCCAGATAGTTAATGATCATTAATAATATCTGACACCGGACTTGATGAAAGGAGAAAGATATATGAAATCTGTTAACTTATTTTTAGGTGCTGCAGCAATAGCGTTGCTTGGTGGCTGGACTCAAAGTACCAACGCTGATACAAGCCAACAAAACACCACAATCAAGACAAGCCAAGTAGCACCTCAACAAAAAGCAGTAAGTGATCAAAAGGTAGATAAAGTAGATAAGAGTGCTCTACAACTCGATGTAAATGGTGCACAAAGTTATCTCAAACAAACGAACTACTATTCAAAAACCTCTTTAGATAATTTGGAAAAGAAAATGGAACTTGGTAATGCTGGCCTGAGAAGCGACACAGTATCTCAACAAGACGTCAACAACAAAAGCCGCGGTATTATTGACGCTGTTAGAGATCTTAAACCATCACCAAATACAGGTGAGGTCGATAAAAGTGTCTTACAAACTTATGTCTATGGGGCACAAAATTATCTCAAACAAACAGGCTACTATTCAAAAGCTTCTTTATATAACTTGGAAAAGAAAGTGGAACTTGGTAATGCTGACCTTAGAAGTGATACAGTTTCGCAAAAACAGGTCAATTCTGCAGCTAGTGGTATTTTAAATGCCGTTAGACAGTTAGAACCTCAAGAGTAATAACAAAAATTTTTCCTAGCCCATCGTCAATTTGGAAATAAAAAAGCGACAGGATCAATCTTTAATGTAATTGATCTTGTCGTTTTTTCATTGCCATAGATATTTTATTTTATGTTTTACCCGTTACAAAAAATTTTACTCCTTGTGCCAATCAATTTGGGGTTGATCGTCCAAAATTTGATCGATCTGTGCTAACTCCCGACGTGAAAATTCTAAATTATTCAAAGCATTAAAGTTATCAACCAACTGCTGTGGACGACTAGCCCCAACCAAAACACAAGACACTGCTTTTTGACGTAGATCCCAAGCTAAAGCCATTTGAGCTAAACTTTGTTCTCGTTGTTTAGCAATTTCATTTAATTTACGTACTGTTTCAACTGTTTGTTCCACTTGAGACTGATGCAAAAATGGGCTACTCTTTTTAACTGCTCTTGAATTTGCTGGTATTCCCTGTAAATACTTATCAGTTAACAACCCCTGAGACAGTGGGCTAAATGCAACCGCTGCTTTTTGCTGCCGCTCTAATACAGGAAAAAGATCTTTTTCGACTTTTCGGTTAAACATATTGTATCTAACTTGATCAACAATGAATGGTGTTTTTAGTTCTTTGAAAATTCGAATCATTTCAGCAGTTTGACTACCTAAATAATTTGAAATACCAACATAAAGAGTTTTTCCCTCTCTAACTAACTGGTCTAAAGCTAGCGCCGTTTCTTCTGCTGGTGTTCGTGGATCAGGACGATGCGAATAAAAGATATCTACATAATCCAAATTTAAACGCTGTAAACTTTGGTCCGCACTCGCAATGATACTTTTACGTGAACCCCAATTACCGTACGGTCCAGGCCACATTTCATAACCTGCTTTAGAGGCAATGATCATTTCATCGCGATGATTTTTCATATCATCATTCATGAGCTTCCCAAAATTTTCTTCAGCACTCCCTGGAACTGGACCATAATTATTTGCCAAATCATAGTAGGTAATACCCAAATCAAAGGCCTGATGTACGATTTCTTTTTGTTTTTCAAATGGATCAATACTCCCAAAATTATGCCAAAAGCCTAGTCCAAGTACCGACAGCTTCAATCCACTATTTCCTACTCGATCATAGGTCATATTCTCGTACCGATCAGATGCACCGCTGTACATTTAAACCACCTCTTCTTGCTCCTTGATCATCATCTGCAATTTGTTTTGCTCAAACTTCCTTGACTAATTCTATATTGTTATTTTTCATCGCTTTGTCAGGATCAAAAGATTCTCTCCCAAAATAAAGTGATGCCAGCAACAAAAAAAGTAATGCGATCAATAACGCTTTTAATAAACCTTTACTATCACGCATTGTTGTTCTCTGCTTTCGTCGCTAAAAATAAATTCTGAATTGTTTTACGTTGCTTGCTGCTAATTTTTTGGTGATCAATACAGTGTAAAACGATCGTATAAGCCGGAAATTTATGTTGTGGCACAAAGTTGTCTAATTCTTTTTGGTCTGCACAATCCGCAATTACCTGACAAAACTCCATGTCTGTCAATGGTTCTAGATAAGATTTCAATTCTTCAGGGTCAACACTTTGATTAATTTTTTCTTTCAAATCCATTAACATTACAATCGCTCCCTTCTATTTCTTCCTTATCCTAAAAAAGGGTCACTCACATTGGAGCTACCCTCATCTTATATCTCAATTACTATTAGTCACTTGCTGGTTCTACTCGCATAAAATGCTCGAAATGATAGGGGTATGGATTTTTTTCATCCACTTTACCCTCGACGAAATCGCTCAGCATAAAATGTGAATAGTCGATTTCTGGCATATACGTATCCACCTCAAATTTATGATCGATCGTTGTACGATAAAGATCAGTCACATAAGGTAAAAAGTCCTTAAATAGTTGGACTCCACCAACAATAAACATGTCCTGACTAGGCTGCCTGGTATAATATTCTAAAACTTCTCTAATACTATGAAAAACAACCACTCCTTCAGGAAAGTTTTTTTCATCCTGTGATGTCAAAACAATATTCTTACGGTTATGCAAAGGGCGCTTAAAACTTTCAAATGTTTTTCTACCGGCAACTATCGTATTTCCTGTTGTCCTATCCTTAAAAAATTTCATATCAGCTGGCATATGCCAAGGTAATTGACCCTGATAGCCGATCCCATGATCACTATCTTCTGCCCAAATAAAAGCTAGCATTTAACCGACCTCCTTTTAATTCTTCTCTACATTCTTAATCATACACTCTACATGATAAATCAGCATTAATTTTGTCAAATTGTTTCACGTGAAACAATTTGCTCTGAAAAAACGATCTTAGTTGTCTATCAGACTAACAACTAACTCCTTATCCTAAGATTTGGTCTTAGTCTATTTTATTTCCAGACCGGTGTCAAAAACAAAACATTTTAAATTTACTAAATTATATTTCTCTATATTTCACAATGTTTACGCCTTTTTAAATTGCTGACAAATCAAACATTATTGCTTACAACCATTCTTTTCTAAAGATACATTGAAGTTTTATTCACATTATGCTATTTTTAAGCTAAATGAAAATGGTTCTCAATTATAATCAAAGAAGGAAAGACGATGTCAACGCTGGTCAACGGAAAAACTAATCATAAATACATTGTTACTAAAATCACTGGCGAGCATGCTTTAACTATACGGTTAGCTGAAATGGGATTAAGCACCGGAAAAGTGATAACGGTGGTCAGTCCCACTAAAAATGGTAGCGGACTAGTGATCTATCTTGCCGGACAGCGCTTGGCAATTAGCGTTTCTTTATCTAAGCTGATCGAAGTCACCTCCTTAGACGAGCAAGAAAATACAAGTCCAGTTCCCTTAACTGACATTTCTGTACATGATTCTTGTATTATTTATCAGTTAAATGGTAATAAAGCCGTGCGTAAACGCCTGATGGATATGGGGTTGACCCGAAATACTCTGATTCAGGTTTATCATATTGCCCCCTTAGGTGATCCAATCGAATTACAAGTTCGTGGTTACAAGTTAAGTATTCGTAAAAGTGAAGCCACACAGATTTTGGTAAAGAAGGTATAACTATGAACCTAATTGCTCTTGCTGGTAACCAAAATAGTGGAAAAACCACACTCTTTAATGAACTAACAGGTACTAATCAATACGTGGGCAATTGGCCGGGCGTGACCGTTGAAAAGAAAATGGGACATCTAAAAAATGACAAACAGCTAATGTTCCTTGACCTACCCGGTGTTTATTCTCTTTCTCCTTATACACTAGAAGAACGGATCTCACGTAAATATCTGATCGAACAACCTCCCGATATCATCTTAAACATCTTAGATAGTACTAACTTAGAGCGTAACTTGTATCTGTCCTTGCAGCTAATGGAAACTGGTTTACCTATCGTCTTAGCTTTAAATATGTGGGATCTGTTAAAAAAACAAAAACGCACTATCAACTTAAAAAAGATGGAATATTTACTTTCTGTCCCCGTTGTTCCCTTAAGCGCTGTTAAAAAGGAAAACATCTCTGGTCTAGTGACGCAGGTAAAAAAAGCTGCACAAGAGCCTCCTAAATATCCCTACCCTGAATATGACGATCGCTTAGAATCTGCCTTAGAAATGATCAGTCAACAAATTAAAGATCATGTCGCTCCTTCTAAACTACGTTGGTACGCGATCAAATTTTTCGAACGTGATGAGAAAGTTATCCAAAAGATCAGACTAACTTCACACCAACAACAAGAAGTAGAAGATATTATCACAACTGCAGAAAATATCTTTGCTGAATCTAGTGACAGCATTATCGTCAATGCTCGATACGATTATGTGGCACAGATCATGGCAATGTGTGTGATCGATCGCAATGACTTTCAAATGAGTCTCAGTGACAAGATCGACCGGATCGTAACTAATAAATGGCTAGCTTTACCAATTTTTGTATTAGTTATGTGGTTAGTTTATTACTTATCGATTCAAACCATCGGCACTTTCGGAACTGATTGGGTCAATGATGTTTTATTTGGCCAGTGGATCCCAGATATAACTAGTGATCTTTTAAATACATGGCATGTCTCTGCTTGGATGAAAGGTCTGATTTTAAACGGTATCATCGGAGGTGTTGGTTCTGTACTCGGTTTTGTTCCTCAAATTATGATGCTTTTTTTCTGTTTAGGTCTCTTGGAAGACTGTGGTTACATGGCGCGGATCGCTTTTGTGATGGACCGAATATTCCATCGTTTCAACCTTTCTGGTAAATCTTTTATCCCCATGTTGATCTCAACCGGCTGTGGCGTACCGGGCATCATGGCCACACGAACTATTGAATCTGAAAAGGACCGCAAAATGACGATCATGTTGACCACTTTTATGCCCTGTTCAGCTAAACTAACTGTGATCGCAATGATTTCTGGAACTTTTTTCCCTCAACAAAGTTGGGTCGCTCCGTCGGCTTATTTTATTAGTATGTTAGCGGTGGTGGGATCAGGTATCTTTTTAAAGAAGACCCGCATGTTTGCTGGACCACCGCAACCATTTGTAATGGAACTTCCAGCATATCATTTTCCTCGTGCAAGCAATATATTGCACTATGTTTGGAGTCGCAGTAAGAGCTTTGTTCAAAAAGCTGGAACGATCATCTTTGCTTCGTGCGTTATCATTTGGTTTCTCTCCAATTTTAACTGGCAAATGCATATGGTCGATCAAAATCATAGTATTTTAAGATCTATCGGAAGTGTGATTGCACCCATTTTTGCACCGCTTGGTTTTGGTGACTGGCGCACGACCGTAGCAGTTCTTGCCGGATTGATCGCCAAAGAAAATTGTGTGGGTACTTTACGCTTAGCTTTTGGCAGTAACTCAGCACAATCATTTGCTCAAGCGCTAACTAGCACTTTCACACCCATGGCAGGATACGCATTTTTAGTCTTTAACCTATTGTGTGCACCTTGTTTCGCAGCCATTGGCACAATGTATAAAGAATATGGAGATAAACGTTGGACTGTACGTGCGGTACTTTATCAAACATGCCTCGCATATGTTGTGGCCCTTTCAATTTATCAATGTTGGTTAATTTTAGTCGGTAGTTTTACTACAACTAACATTTTATATGCCACTATGGGAATATCACTGATCATATATGGATTAGTGGTAAAAAAAGAGAAATCATCTGTTAAAAAACAAGCACTGATCTAAATTTTTCGCCAAACGTAATTGAAAGAAGGTTCTAAAAAGATGGTAGCAACAATAATTTTAGGGGTCTTGATCTTTGGTTTTTTTGCATATGTAGTTTATCAAAAATTTATCAAGAAAAATGGTTCTAATTGCCACTCTTGTGACGATATTGGTTGTCCCTTAGCTGACGCATCTAAAATGAACAGAAAAAAATAATTCTGCCACTTTACCGTATTTAATTTAAACCCGGATAGACGAGCAAGCACCATTAAGCTATGAATAAATTGGTTATTTGAACAAAGTTTGTGTGTAAGTAGCTAAATTTTTTGTAACTAGTGAAATTAAAAACACTACCTTTTACAACCTACATGCTGACAAAAACAACTCACTATTACTTACCCGTTTTTTAGATAAGTAATAGTGAGTTTTTACATAAATTCATTCATCTGATAAAGCCTTTTTTATTGCCTCGACCATTTTCTCTGGTTTAGTTGTCGGAGCATAACGATGGATCAAGCGACCATCACGTCCAATTAAAAACTTAGTGTAATTCCACTTAATATTGCCGTGACCAGATTCATCTTTCAAATAAGTGAACAATGGGTCTGTCCCATCGCCATTTAATTGCACCCTTTTTGTCATTGGGAATGTGACCCCATAGTGAACTTGGCAATAGTCACTCGCCTCATCATCAGTTTCTAATTCCTGGTGAAATTGATCGGACGGTAGTCCCAACACTTCTAACCCTTGATCATGATATGTCTGATAAATTTTTTCTAAACCTTTAAGCTGTGGTGCAAGTCCACACTTACTAGCTGTGTTAACAATGACCACCACTTTCCCTTGATAATTTTTTAAAGATAGTTTTTGACCATTCATTTCTGTTTCATCAAAATCATAAATTTGTGTCATAATCAGCCTCTCCTCTTTTTTTCCTAGCTTAGTAATATCGTAAATTTATTTAATTAACAAACAATATGTCCTAGTATCTCAGATCCTTATTATTTTCTTATATCAACGTTCACAAAAGTTGCAATTTGTTGTGACGAAACTTGTGGTAATTCCAATTTCATTGGTGGTAATTCACGCGTCAAACTATAATCGACAATAAATTTGTATGCTACACGTAACGCTTCGAGCACACTATTTGCTTGGCAATATGTTCCAAAATCAGGTAAAAAAACTAGATATTGATAATATTCATTATTTGTTTCATGTGTTATCACAACTGGATAAGCTACAAATTTATCTTCCATAAAAAATCTCCCCTTAATAAAAACAAGATGAAGTGAGCTTGTTCAGAATTCGAGCACTATCGGACTTTAAACAAGACATCGTGGTTTTTGATGTATTGTTTAAAGTTGGATAGGCGCAGACTTCTAGCTCACGTAACCTGACTAAAAACAGAGTGAAACAAGTCGCTTAAAGCTCGAGCACTATCGGACATTGACAACATATCCGTTTTTTAGGATGTGGTGTCTATGTTGGATAGGCGGAAAGCCTTGACTTGAGCAACTCGAATAAAATTAACTATCTCTATAATATGCTACCTGGTTTCAAAAACAAAATTGCAATTTTTACGCATTATTTACGAATTTTAACATCCGTTCTCTAACACTTTGTGAATTTTCGTGGATGCCAAACTTTTTTATCTAAAATAAGGTAAGAGTTCGGATTTTATAGTTATCTTAGCAAGAAGCCTAAAACAAGTAGTAACAAGCTTTAGACTTTAGTAATTTTTTTCGATATTATCAAAACGTCTGTCGTGAAACCGTTCACATGTTAGCGCTTTAAAAATTATTTTTCATGTGCTTTTCCTTTAACTAAAGCAATCAAAAAAATAAATATAATGTGCATAATTTGTTAAAGTTTACTTTTGTGCAAAAACGTATTAGCATTAGGGATGAAAGCGTTATGTTAAGGCTTTTCATAGTATCATTAGCAAGTTTTCGAGGAGGGAAAATTTACAAATGAAAAAAATAGATTTTGAACAACTCAAGAGTACTCCAAAGACTGAGACCCTCAGCATTTTGGATGAATCAGGTCAAATCGTCAACCAAGATTTAATGCCAGATCTTTCAGACGAAGAATTAACAGAATTATTTAAACAAATGGTTTGGTCTCGTGTTTTAAATGAACGTTCAACTAAATTAAATCGCCAGGGCCGGTTAGGTTTCTTTGCACCAACATCTGGTGAGGAAGCTAGTCAGATCGGTTCTAATTTCGCAATGACAACAGATGATTTTATTCTCCCCGCATACCGTGATGTACCCCAATTAGTACAACATGGTCTCCCACTTTATCAGGCATTTCTATGGTCTCGTGGTCACGTTGATGGCAACAAGTATCCAGACAATTTTAACGCTGTGCCACCACAGATCATTATCGGTGCCCAATACGTTCAAACAGCCGGAGTTGCTTTAGGTATTAAGAAAAACGATAAAAAAACTGTCGCATACACTTATACTGGTGATGGTGGTACTTCTCAAGGTGACTTCTATGAAGGTATCAACTTTGCAGGTGCTTTCCAAGCTCCAGCGATCTTCTTTGTACAAAACAACGGCTACGCCATCTCTGTCCCACGTGAAAAACAAACTGCTGCCCCTGCTTTGTCACAAAAAGCTGTCGCAGCTGGCATCCCTGGGATCCAAGTTGACGGGATGGATGCTTTGGCTGTTTATGCAGCAACTAAAGCCGCTCGTGACTGGGCAGCAGCCGGCAATGGACCTGTTTTGATCGAAACTTTAACTTATCGTTATGGTCCACACACATTATCTGGTGACGATCCCAAACGTTACAGAACATCAGCAGAAGTTGATGACTGGCAACGTAAAGATCCATTGATCAGAATGCGTAAGTATCTGACAGATAAAGGTATCTGGTCAACAGATCAAGAAAAAGCTTGGGAAGAAGAAGTCAACAAACAAATTGACGAAGCAATCAAGAAAACTGAAAGTATTGCACCACAAAAAGTCAGTGACTTCCTGAAGAATACGTTTATCGACACCCCACCTACGATCAAAGCGGAGATCGATGCTTATACTGCAAAGGAGAGTGACTAAGAATGGCTAAATTATCGATGGTCAAGGCAATTACTCAAGGCCTAGATGAAGAAATCAAACGAGATGAAAAAGTTCTAGTTTTCGGTGAAGACGTTGGCCGTAACGGTGGTGTTTTCCGTGCCACAGACGGTTTACAAGATGAAAACGGTGAAGACCGTGTTTTTGATACACCTTTAGCCGAATCAGGGATCAATGGTTTAGCAATGGGCCTCGCTTTAGAAGGCTTCAGTCCCGTACCTGAGATTCAATTCTTTGGTTTTGTATTTGAAACAATGGATGCGATTGCTGGACAAATTTCACGGACAGGTCACCGAATGGGCGGCTCACGTAAGATGCCGATCACGATCCGTGCTCCATTTGGTGGTGGTGTTCACACACCAGAACTCCACGCTGATAGTTTGGAAGGCTTACTAGCTCAAACACCTGGTTTACGTGTTGTTATACCAAGTGGCCCATATGACGCTAAGGGCTTACTGGCTTCATCGATCCGTTCTGATGATCCAGTTGTATTCTTGGAACACATGAAACTATACCGTTCATTTAAAGAAGAAGTTCCAGAAGACTCTTACACCGTTCCATTGGACAAAGCCGATGTTAAACGTGAAGGTAAAGATATTACACTTGTTTCCTACGGCTATATGGTTCAGGAAAGTTTGAAAGCCGCAGATGCTTTAGCTAAAGAAGGTATCGAAGCTGAAGTAGTTGACTTACGGACAATTTCCCCGTTGGATGAAGAAACGATCATCAATTCTGTTAAAAAGACTGGTCGAGCTGTTTTAGTACAAGAAGCTCAAAATCAGGCTGGGGTCATGGGACAAGTTGCTTCGATCATTGCTGAAAAAGCGATCTTATCACTTGAATCACCAATTGGTAGAGTTTCAGCACCAGATACTCCATATCCATTCAGTCAAGCAGAAGAAGTATGGCTTCCAAATAAGAACGATATTATTGAAAAAGCTAAAGAAATCGTAAATTATTAAGCATCAGGCGTGATGGGCAGATAAGCAGGCCTTATTAAAGGCTCATATTGTATTTAGTTTTCTCATAGTATGAGTCTTTAAATAAGTTTTGCTGGTCTCTCATATAAATTCGATCAAATATACGGGGGTATATAACAAATGGAGAAATATCAATTCAACCTGCCTGATATTGGCGAAGGTATCGCTGAAGGTACAGTCGGTGAATGGCATGTTAAGGAAGGCGACGAAGTTAAAGAAGACGGAGATTTGGTTCAAATCGAAAACGATAAGTCCGTTGAAGAACTTCCCGCACCTGTTGGTGGCAAAATTAGCAAAATTTTAGTTCCTGAAGGTGAAACTGCCGAAGTGGGCCAACCTTTAGTTGAACTAGAAGTTGCTGATGGTAAAGGTAATGTTTCTGGCGGCGAAACTGAAGAAAAACCAGCTGAAACAAAGAAAGAAGCTGCGCCAGCTACTGACGGTGGTCAAGAGACTTATGCCTTTAAACTACCAGATGTCGGTGAAGGAATGGCAGAAGGTACGATCGGTGAATGGTATGTCAAAGAAGGCGATAAAGTTGAAGCAGATGGAGATCTAGTTTCCATCGAAAACGATAAATCGACTGAAGAATTACCAGCACCTGTTTCTGGTACTGTTACAAAAATTTTGGTCGGTGAAGGCGACACTGCTGACGTTGGTCAAACGATCGTCGAATTCGCAGTTGCTGCGGGCCAAGGTAACGTTGAAAGTGGTACTAGTGAAGCTGCAGCTCCTGCTGAAAGTTCCGAGGAAAAATCAGAAGCTAGTGCACCTGCTGCAACTCCAACTGGTGAAAAACAAGACCACTCCTTGCCAGTTTTGGCAATGCCTGGTGTTCGTGCATATGCACGCGATAAAGGTGCTGATTTAACACAAATCAGTGGTAGTGGTAATCATGGACAGATCTTAAAGGCTGATATTGACAGCTTCTTAGCTGGCGGCACAGCCACAGCTGAGACTGAAACAACAGAACAACCTGCTGAAAAACAAAAGGCAGCTGCAGCTCCAGTTTCAACTTCACCAGACTGGCCAGAACACACAGAAAAGATGTCAGGTGTTCGTTTTGCTACGGCTAAAGCAATGAGCCGTTCAAACGACAATATTCCTCATGTACACATCTTTGATGAAGTTGTCGTCGACAAGATGTGGAATCACCGTAAGAAGTACAAAGAACTCGCTGCTTCTAAGGGTGTTCATTTAACGTTCTTAGCTTACGTTACAAAAGCACTTGCCGTTGTTTTGAAAGAATTCCCGATCTTCAACTCACAAGTCGATATGGATAATAAACAAAGTATCTTTAAAGACTATATCAACGTCGGTATCGCTACTGATACTGACCGTGGTCTCTTTGTTCCAAACGTTAAACATGCTGACCAACAAAGTCTCTTCGATATTGCACGTTCGATCAGTGCTAATACAGAAAAAGCTAAAGATGGTAAGTTAAGTTCAGGTGACATGAGTCACACAGGAATTTCAATTACTAATATCGGTTCAGTTGGCGGTGGTTTCTTTACCCCAATTATCAACTTCCCCGAAGTTGCTATCTTAGGTATTGGTAAGATCAGCCCAGAACCAGTTGTGATCGACGGTGAAGTTAAATCAGCCCGTGTCTTGAAGTTGACGATGGCTTTTGACCACCGTGTGATCGATGGTGCAACTGCGCAACGTGCAGTTAACCGTCTGAAAGAACTACTGGGTGACCCAGAATTACTTTTGATGGAGGGATAATTAAATGGTAGTTGGAGATTTTGCAGAAGATTTAGATACTGTTGTGATCGGCGCTGGCCCTGGTGGCTATGTTGCAGCGATCCACGCAGCTGAATTAGGACAAAAAGTTACGGTGATCGAACGCGAATTTATCGGTGGTGTTTGCTTAAACGTTGGCTGTATCCCTTCCAAGGCTTTGATCGAAGCAGCTCACCGTTATCAGCACGCTCTAGGTACAAGTGATATGGGGATCGCTACTAAAGATGCAACGATCGACTTTACAAAAACCCAAGAGTGGAAAAGTTCCGTTGTTAATAAGCTGACAAGTGGCGTTTCTGGCCTCTTCAAGAAACATCATATCGATGTTTTACGTGGCGAGGCTTTCTTGAAAGACGACCATAGCTTACGTGTGATCGGTGATGATGATTCCGCTCAGACTTATAACTTTAATAATTTGATCGTGGCCTCTGGTAGTCATCCGATCGAGATCCCAAACTTTAAATTTGAAGGTCGTGTAATTGATTCGACAGGTGCCTTAGCACTTAAAGAAGTTCCTAAAGAATTAGTTGTGATCGGTGGGGGTTATATCGGTAGTGAATTAGCCTCAGCCTACGCTGAATTTGGCGCTCATGTAACTATCTTAGAAGGAATGGACTCGATCTTAGCCAACTATGAATCTGACATGGTCAAAGTCGTACAAAAAGATATGACTAATCACAACGTTGACGTTTATACTTCAGCTATGGCACAAAAAGCTGAACAAACTGATGATTCTGTCACGGTTACCGCTGAAATCAATGGCGAAACTAAAAGCTTCAAAGCTGACTACTGCATTGTTTCAGTTGGACGTAAACCAAACACAGCTGAAATGGGCCTTGAACAAGCTAAGGTGGAAACTGATGACCGTGGCTTGATCAAGGTTGACAACCAAGGTCGGACAAATGTTTCCCACATTTTTGCGATTGGTGACGTTGTCGCTGGTTCAGCATTAGCTCACAAAGCTAGTTACGAAGGTAAGATCGCTGCTGAAGCTATTTCTGGTAAATCAAGTATCGTTGATTACCGAGCAATGCCAGCTGTTTGTTATACTGGTGAACAAATTGCTACGACTGGTCTAACAGTTGCTGAAGCTAAAGATCAAGGCCTTGACGTCAAGAAAGCACAATTCCCATTTGCAGCAAATGGTCGTGCGATCACGATGGATGCAACTCAAGGTTTCATTCGTTTGGTATTCGTTAAAGATACAAAACAAATCGTCGGCACCCAAATCGTTGGTGCAAACGCTGCTGATTTGATCACTGAATTGACTTTAGCTGTTGAATCAGGTGCAACACTTGATGATGTTGCTTTGACGATCCATCCACACCCATCCTTAGCCGAAGGTGTGATGGATGCTGCTGATGTTGGTTTAGGTTTCCCAACTAACATCTAGAATTTTTCAATAAATTGATCCCTCTTTTTGGGGGATTTTTTTATGACAAATAATTAAAATCATTAGCTAATATTTTAATAATGAATATTAGACACAACAAACTTTATTGAATTAAAATATTTTTAATGGTAGCATGAAAGCGTACGCAAAGATCGTTGACCTACCAAAGTTCAAAAATCACGGGTTATTTTAGTTAACTTTTTTGAATAATAATTAAAAACAAAGAACAGTTGAGTAAATATTAGTCTAATATTAGCACAACCGCTATACAGCATGCTTCTCAGCTGTTCTTTAAACAAGGGAGAGATACTTAACATGCAATACATCGCAATGGACACCAAAGATATTCGGACTAACCTTGCAACTGAACAGTACTTAATGAATAGTGGTAAGATGACACCCCCATTCATGCTGTTTTACATTGAAGGACCATGTATTATCGTGGGTCGAAACCAAAATACAATGGAAGAGATCGACCCTGAATACTGTCGTGAACACAACATTACTATCACACGTCGCCTATCAGGTGGCGGTGCAATGTATCAAGATTTTGGCAACATGTGCTTTAGTATGGTCGTGCCTGCCAAAGACCAGAAATTTGGTGACTTCAAATCAATGGTCCAACCAGTTGTTGACGGTTTGAAAGAAATGGGCGCATCTAACATCGAGGTTACTGGTCGTAATGATATCGTATTAGACGGCAAGAAATTCTCAGGTAATGCGATGTACACCCGTGATGGTAAAACTTTCTCGCACGGAACATGCATGTTTGACGTTGACACAGACGTCGTTGCTAGTGCTTTACGTGTTCCCAAGGATAAGATCCAATCCAAGGGGATCAAATCTGTCCGCTCACGTGTCGTCAACATTAAGCCATATTTAAAGGAAGAATACCGTAACATGGATACCTTCCAACTTCGCGATGAATTAATCAAAAAGATTTGGAAAACAAATTCGATCAAAGAAGCTGAAGAAAACTATGCTTACGTTTTAGATGACGAAGATAAAAAAGAAATCGCCAAACTTGAACAAGAAATTTATTATAATTGGGACTGGGTTTATGGCAAATCACCTAAATTTACCGTACAACGCCGTAAACACTTTAATGGTGGAACGATCGATGCCCGTTTCAATGTCCAAAATGGGGTAATTGAAAATGCTGTGATCTATGGTGACTTCTTTGGACCAGAAAATGTGGACGAGTTACAAGATAGCTTAAAGGGAACACAGTATGCCCAAGGAAAAATCAAAGATAAGCTGAAGTCGATCGACCTTTCACGTTTCTTTGCCGGTATCCCACAAGATGAAATTGTTGAATTATTAAGTACTCAACAATAAGTATAAATCATAACAAAAACGGGGTCGGGACAAAACTAGCTGTCCGATTCTAAAAGGGCCGTCGATCTATCCCATTAAATGGGTTAAATCGACGGCCCTTAAATGTGTACCAAGAGATTGAAGCCTTACTGTAACGACGATTGCGCATTCATTGTAACTATCGTCTCCTTAATGGCTTGTGTTAAAATAAAATACGAAAGTTAATTTTGTGTTATATGAGATGAGGATGAAAAATATGACTAACGAAAATACAATTCTCTGGACAGATCTCCATTCAGAACCAGTTAAAAAAGTTGCGGAACAACGCTTAACTAAACAATACTATGGCTTAGGAACCAAGATCACCTTAACTACTTTCGGTGCTACTACCGAAGCTGACCTGGACGCAGCCAATGCTTTGATCGTTCGCTATGAAGACCTACTTACAGTTAATCGTCCAGAATCTGAAGTGATGGCCGTCAACCACGCTGCCGGAAAAAAGCCCGTTCAAGTTTCAAATGGTGTTTATGCCCTGATCAAAAAAGCTGTTGAAATCAGTCAGCAACACTTAGGTTTTAACACTGCGATCGGACCTTTGGTCAAGTTATGGGAAATCGGCTTCGACGACGCTCAACTACCGACCCAAGCAGAAATCAACGAACGTTTGCCGATCGTTGATCCCGCTCAAATTGAATTAAATGACAAAGACCAAACTGTCTTTTTAAAGAAAACAGGCATGAAGATCGACCTGGGCGGGATCGCTAAGGGTTTTATCGCTGATCGGATCAAGAATCTCTGGGCCGCACGCGGGATCAATAACGGAATGATCGACCTGGGCGGTAATCTTTTACTTATAGGAAAACAGCCCGTACATGATGATGGTTTATGGCGTGTTGGCGTTCAAGCTCCTAAAGATCAACGTGGTCAAGCCGTTGCGGTCGTTAGAACTCCGGCATGTTCTATCGTAACCAGTGGGATCTATGAGCGACATTTAGATATTAATGGCAAGAGTTACCACCATATTTTAGACTCAAAAACTGGTTATCCTCGCAGCAATAATTTGGCCAGTGTCACGGTCTTTTCGAAATACTCGATCGATGGCGAGATCCACACGACGGAATTATTCTTCGCTGGAAAACCAGTCAAAGATTGGGGTAAAAATGACCCTGACTTATACGGTGCAGTCTTTGTGACTAAGGACAATAAAATCTTAGTTAGTGGATTAGACCCACAAGATGTCACAGTCATTGCTCCAGGATTTGAACTATTATCCTGAGACATAAATATACAAAAAGAGTCCAAGAAAATATAAAATTTTCTTGGACTCTTTTTGTATGAGCCTATTGAATATAACACGGTACAACATAGGTTCTGGTAATACTTATTTTTTTGTTTTACTGTGCCTTTTTAATATTCATCCAGTAGCCCACGCAGTATTTTGACGTTTTCTTTCAAACGTGCCCCAATATCCGTATCCGCTACCGATTTACGGTGGACTTCATGGTTGACCACTCTTCTAGCAGAAACAATATCCGTACCATTCACGATCGAATCTTCCTTTGACGTAAATGGATGGTGTTCGACTAGTTGTAAGCCATATGAGTTATATAAAAGCGTATAACCACCAAACCCTGTGGTCGGTTGATAAGCTTTAGAATAACCGCCATCGATCACCAGCATCTTTCCATTTGCCATGATCGCATCGTGTCCTCTTTTGACAGGCGTATGCCCGTTGATGACATGTCCATCTGCTGGATCCAAACCGAATTCCTTTAGTAAGTTGTCAGTAAACTGTTCATTATGCCGTAATTTGAAATACGGATTTCGTACTTCCTCATGCGAAGCCTTATCTTTGATAAAGTAACGTTCAAAGGTGGTCATCGCTTGTTTGCCAAATAATGGAGAAATTGGTCCTTGCCACAAATACCAGATCAGATCTGCCGCGCTATGATCATTACCACACGGATCATTATATGCATGGCGCACTTGTTGGTCGAAGAAATCCACCAACTGTTTACCACGATATTCTCGACCATGATACTTAAACGGTAACATTTCACCCTTCTCATTAACTGGCATGCAACCATGTAACAACAAGTTATTGTTATAACGCAGATACATACTGCCCTTGTTCACTAAGAAATCTAAGTGCCGTTGTAAACTCTTAGATTCCACAAAAGAATGTAATAAACCTTCGATCAATTCTTGTTCTTCTGGCGTAAATTTGCCAGGATCTTTAGGATCGATCAAATCAAAACAAGTATTAGTTAACTGGTAAGTTTTACCATGTATCTGAATCGTTTTTTTATCGTAGTCGATCTCATTTAGTAAAGCCCGATCATCCATATTAAAATCTGGTTCTCTGGCGATAGTTTGGACTTCCATCTTAAATTGCATGATCGAAACAGCCTGTTGGATCTGGGTCAACTGTAACCTTTCACCGTCAAAGTTAAAGGTATCACCTTCAACTAACTTCGGGCGAAAAGCAGGATTATCTGAATAATTTTGTTCAGCAAAACGAGATAAATGACGGAGACTGATCCCATAGGCATCCTCGATCGTTGCCAAATTATTATAGCGGGCACTGATCCGCAGCAAATTCAACATACATAAAGCTGACCCTGATGATGCGCCGACCCATAGCATGTCATGATTGCCCCACTGAATGTCAACAGAATGATACGACATTAAACGATCCATGATCAACTCAGGGTGATCCCCTCGATCATAGATATCACCCAAAACATGCAAATGGTCAACAACTAATTGTTGGATCGTATAACAAGTAGCGATAATAAATTCATCTGTGACTCCTAAAGAAACTAAGTTAGTCATCAATTGATCGATATAACTCCGTTTATCAAATTCTTGGGGGTCTGTATATAATAATTCTTCCGTTATATAGGCAAAATTTGGGTCAAGAGCCTTCCGAACCTTAGACCTAGTGTATTTAGTCGATACAAACTCTAACAACTCTATCAGCCGCTGAATCGTATCTAAATACCATTGCTCTAAAGCACCGTCTTCATCATATTGAAGTTGCCGTTTCTTATATTCAAGTTTTTCTTCGGGGTAATAAATTAAGATCGCAAAGTTCTGTAAGCGGCTTGCTGTTAATCTGCCACCAAAAACATCCATGATCTTATTTTTTATATTCCCTGAACCATTCCGTAAGATATGGTCAAACGCACTATACTCTCCGTGTAGATCACTCACAAAATGTTCTGTTGCTTTCGGCAGATGTAAAATAGCCTCTAAGTTCATAATTTCCGCGACTACTGCTTCTTTTGTCGGAAATCTTTCCTCCATTATTTCACGTAAATATTGTCTTTCGTTTGTTTCTTCTGTATTTTTAAATTGGTTTGGTTGATTTGAACCGTGTACCATTATGATTACCTCACAAAGTTAGCATATATGTTTTTTATTTAAAGTTAATACAACTATGATATTACTTAAATTAAGCATTTTCAACCGTTTGATATCTGTATTTGCTCAGATTTAATTAACAAGCACTAATTTTATCTGTAATTATTCACAAAAACCATTTCTCTATCTCTTAAATTGGTATAGTACAATTACCGCAAATATATTTTAGACTCTTTTTTCAGATAAGTTATTTTTGTTATTGTATAAAAAGTTTAATCTGTCCTATATCTTAAAGTACAACATACTGTATTCTTATAAAGGTTTGTGCTATTATACGCTAATATAAGGCCTTTTTTAACAAGCTTATTTTCTCAAGTTAAAATCTAATTTTTAACTTAAATAACCCGCTTAATTTAAAGCTCAGAAAGGTGTTTTACATTTGAAAACTAATAATAAGATCTGGTTAGTAGTCGTGATCGCTATACTTGCTGCAAGCGGAGGTGGTTATTACGGCTGGCATGCCACGCACTTTGCCAAAGATACTGTTGTTCAAGGTGTGCAAGTCGGCAAACTATCCTATAAAGACGCAGACGCTAAAATTAGTTCAAACCTGAAGGAACCAGAATTTACCCTCAGGGATCCTAAAACTAAGGAAACTGTCTATCAGGGACAATTGAAAATAGCCGCTAACCACGCTTATCGTGATGAATTAAAAGATCTAATGCACCAAAGACGCATTCATCCGTTTGCCAGCAAAGCTGACCCAGCCAAAAAGGCTAGCATCTATGATAAGAAAGCTGCCACTGACAGTTTAGATAAACAAAAAAATCAAATTACGCAAAAAATCAAGCAATCTAACCAGCAGCGCACTGCACCACAAAACGCGCAGATCAAGCTGGCAGATGGAAAAGCCCAGTTGCAAGAAGCAAAAGCTGGTGATCAGATCGACCCAGAAGCAACCTTCAAAAAGGTTAGTTCAAAATTGGATCCCAATAATGATCCAAAACAAACGTTAAATGTCGTTATGAAAAAACCTTCTTGGGATGGCAAAAAAGAATATGCAAAAATAAATGACACTTTAGGGCAAGACTTCAAGTATAAAGTAATGGGCAAAACAGAAACCACACCTGTTAAGGACGTACTAACTGAAGGTACGATCACTGAAAAAGGTCCTGATTTAAACCTAAGTCCTAGCTCCAACTATATTCATAAGATCAACCAAAAATATGCTTTATCCGGTTCACAAAAAGCTGATTTCACGACCGTTCAAGGACAAAATGTTTCTTTTGAAAATACACAAGGAACTCTTGGCTGGAATCTAAAAGAATATGATGAAGGACGTTATTTACAAGAGCAATTATTAAACGGAAAGCTTGATATTTCCGCAAAAAATATCAATAACGCTGAACAAAAATTCGATAAAGATACTTTGGATGACATTAAAAAGGAAAATCATATTGAAGTTGACTTGACTAACGAACAACTTTATCTAGTAGAAAATAACAAAGTTGTGCAAAAAGCCCCCGTTAATACTGGTTCGCCCAAAGTTAACATCGCAACTCCGACTGGTTATTACTATATTAAATGGCGTAAGGCTCCTATGACTATGCGCGGTACATCTAATGACGGTTCTAAATATGAATCACATGTGCCCCAAGCCATGGATCTAACGGATGATGGAATTTTTATTCACTCAGCACCATGGGTCCCCAAAAAAACATTGGGAAACCCAGCAGTACGTCACGAACAAGGTTCAAACGGCTGCATCAACGTTGCTCCAGCTGACATGGAAAAACTATTTGCTCGTAGTCAACAAGGCATGCCTGTGATCGTATACGGTGATGGGTTAGCATCTTAAATTAAAAAAGCTATTTTAAAGAGTGATACAAAAAATGCTTTGATCTTTTGGAACACGTTTAGGGGCCGTCGATTTAACCCATTTAAAGGGATAGATCGACGGCCCTTTTAGTATCGCACAGCTAGTTTTGTTCCAGCCCCTTTTTACGCATAAAAACAGAGCAGCCCCCCTGATCTAGGACTGCTCTGTTTAACCTTATGATTCAAACGTTACACGTCGTATGTGTTTTCCTGACTAAATTGTTTCACGTGAAACAATTATAGTTATTTCTTATTTGATTTCAACCAAGTTTGCCTGGTATAAGTTTGCTAAATCAGCAACTTGTTGTTCACTAGCAGTGAATGAGAATACTGTATGATGACCGCCACCAGCGTGGATCCAGTCTGTAGCACCCTTCTTCAAGCCAACTTTTGGAGTCCATAATTGCTTAGCAACTGGCAAATGTGGTGTTTCACTTTCTGGTTTATTAGCTTCAACTGGATAACTAATGATCTTAAAGCCATCACGGAAGTCAGCCATTGTAACATCAATAGCGTCACCTTCAGAACCAGTAAATACCAAACGTGCAGGATCATCTTTCCCACCAATATCTAATGGATGAACTTCAACACGTGGTTTTTCAGATGCGATTGAAGGATCAACTTCCAGCATATGAGAACCAAGGATTGCTTCATGACCTTTACGCAAGTCAAGGATATAGTCTTCCATGAAGGCTGTTTGCTTGTTATGTGTCATGATCTTGAAGATCCGCAATAAAGCAGCTGTCTTCCAGTCACCTTCACCAGCAAATCCATAACCATCGCGCATCAACAATTGAGCGGATAAGCCTTGCAATTCTTCCATGTCATGTAAGTCTTGGAAGTTAGTTGTAAATGCCGAGTAACCACCACGCTCGAAGAACCGTTTCATAGCGATATATTGTTTCAATTGATAACGAACTGCATGTTCGTATTTTTCAGGATCATTATCGCCTTGAACTAATTCATACTTAGACTTCAAGTCTTCGTATTCAGCATCGATCTCTTTTTCAGTAACTTTGTTGATCTCTTCTACTAAGTCTGCGATCGGGTAATAGTCAACTGTCCAGCCAAGTTGGATCTGTGCTTGTACCTTGTCGCCTTCTGTAACAGCAACGTCACGCATTGTATCACCGAAACGAACAACCTTTAAGTTGAATGATTCGTTATAAGCAACCGCAACATCTTCCCAATCAGCGATTTCTTTTTGAACATCTTTATCGCCCCAGAAGCCATAAATAACTTTGTTTTGTTTATTCAAACGAGCGTTGATGTAGCCATATTCACGATCACCATGAGCACTTTGGTTCAAGTTCATGTAATCAAAGTCCATTGTTTCATAAGGAATACCTTCTGCATATTGTGTAGCAAAGTGCAACAAAGGTTTTTGTAATAATTTAGTACCACGGATCCAGTTTTTGGCCGGTGAAAATGTGTGCATCCATGTGATCACACCTGCGACCTTATCGTTGTAGTTAGCATCTTTCATAAACTGAGTGATACCATCAGCATCTGTTAAAACATCTTTAAAGACGATCTTATATGGTAAGTTAGCCTTTTCGTTCAAACCTTCAACGATCTTCTTAGCATCATCAGCCACACTCTTCAATGTGTCTTCACCATAAAGAGGTTGACTTCCTGCGGCAAACCAAAATTCATACTCTGGTACTGATAACATTAAAAACACTCCTTAGATTTTTTTGAGCTTTTGTGCTTTTTAACACGCCACTCGATTTTTATAATTGATACACATAATTAGTTAACGAACAATTTTAGCCTCACTATTTTCGCTTAGCGTGTGATTGTGACTGGGCATTGTCCTGGCCATAGTAAGCATTCTTACCATGTTTTCTGTAATAATGCTTATCCAATAAATATTGTGGTACACCGATCTGTTCATGTCCTGCCAATTGTAGGGCGTGATAATCCATTTCAGCTGCAACCTCAAGGACCTTCGCATTATAAACGGCTTTATCTGGAGTAGCACCCCAAGTAAACGGTCCATGTTGGTTAACTAGCACAGCGGGAACTGCATCTTCATCAATACCACGTTCTTTAAATGTACGTGCGATAACTTTACCCGTGTTTTCTTCATAAGCATCTTCGATCTCTTCTTTAGACAAAGGATCTGAAACCGGAACTGGTCCATAAAATGTATCAGCATGTGTGGTATTTAACGCAGGAACATCAACTCCCGCAGAAGCAAAGGCAACCGCCCAAGGTGAATGAGTATGCACGATCCCACCAATATTTGGAAACTTATTATATAAAACTGTATGAGTCGGCGTATCACTTGATGGGTTTAATTTACCTTCAACAACATTTCCGTCTAGATCAACTACGACCATGTCGTCCGGTGTCAACTTGTCATAATCGACTCCGGATGGTTTTATAACAAACAATCCCTTATCACGATCGATCCCAGAAACGTTACCCCAAGTGAAGGTAACTAAGTCTAACTTCGGAAGTTGCATATTAGCTTTATAAACTTCTTGTTTTAACTCTTCTAACATTCCATTCACCCTTTATTGTTGTTTTTCGACTGGATCTTCTAAAACTACAGCTTGATCTTCAACGCGAAGCCCTGCTTGATAGCGTTCAATGTACTTCTCATAACCATCAACACCCTCTTTTTCTGGGCTTAATGTCATTGTTTCTGAATCAGAGAAAACTTTCGTATCCAAGTAATCAGCCAATGATTCTTTAGCGCCTGAAGCTACATACTGTGCTAAGACAGCCATTCCCCAAGGACCACCAACGCTGGCATTTGTCATGACAGAGATCGGTAAATTCAAAGCGTTAGATAGTACTTGTTGTGCAACAACAGGTGTCTTGAACAAGCCACCCTGCGCGATCATCACATCAGTTGAAACCCCTTCTTCATGGATCAAGATATCCATCCCGATCTTAAGTGGAGCAAAAGCTGAGTACAATTGAGCTGTCATAAAGTTAGCTAAATTAAAGTTACTATTTGGTGTTCTGACAAATAATGGTCGTCCTTCATCAGTCTTCGTTACAGGTTCACCTGAAAGATAACTGTAGTTAACTAAGCCGCCCGCATCTGGATCACCTTTAGTAGTATCTAAGAATAAAGTCGAATATAGTTCATCTGGTTTAAGGTTGATGCCTAAACGTCCGGCAAATTCCTTAAAAATATCAGCCCAAGCATTAATATCAGAAGAACAGTTATTAATGTGGACCATCGCAACAGGCAAACCATCTGGTGTTTGCACGATATCAATATCACGGTGGACTTTTTTCAATGGTTTATCTAAAACATTCATTGAAAATTCTGAAGTACCAACTGAAATATTACCTGTCCGTTCTCTGACACTATTAGTTGAGATCATACCAGTCCCAGCATCGCCTTCGGGTGGTGCCATGACACTACCTGCTTGTAAGTTACCACTTGGATCAAGTAACTTAGCACCTGCTTTTGTTAATTTACCAGCGCTTTGACCAGCTTCTAATACTGTTGGCAAGATATCTGGTAGCTTCCAAGAATATTGTTTAACTAAATCTAAGTCCTCAAATTGAGCCATTTTTTCTTGGTCAAATTGTCCGTTTTTGTCGATTGGGAACATTCCTGATGCATCACCGACACCGATATTTTTATTGCCTGACAATTGCCAATGCACGTATCCGGCTAATGTTGTAATGAAGTCTACATCTTTAACATGTTCTTCTTTTTGCAAGATCGCATGGTAAAGATGGGCAATACTCCAACGTAATGGAATATTGAAATTAAACAACTTGGTCAATTCTTCAGCAGCATCACCTGTGATCGTGTTTCTCCATGTTCTAAATGGAACCAATAATTCATTATCTTTATTAAAAGCTAGGTAGCCATGCATCATCGCACTAACACCGATCGAACCTATTTTTTCAAGTTGAATATGGTATTTAGTTGAAACTTCGGCTGCCATTTGTTGGTAGCTTTGTTTGATACCATCCCAGATCTCGTCTAAAGAATAAGTCCATACACCATCTTTTAAACTGTTTTCCCACAAAAAACTACCAGAAGCGACAGGTTTAAAATCTTCTGTCACCAAAACTGATTTGATCTGTGTTGAGCCAAGTTCGATCCCTAAAGCTGTTTTACCTGCCTGAATTTCTTTTGCTATTTCAGCAATATTCATCAGAATTTACCTCCTAGTCTTTGTTCTTACCATGATTCATTCCAGCTTCTTCGATTTCTTCAAGCGTACGTCCCTTCGTTTCTGGAACACAGTAACGAACGAACAAAACACCTGCCAAACAAATTACACCGAAAATCGCAAAAACTATTTCTTGTGACATTGCAGCTGTCATAATTGGGAAAATCAGACCAACGGCCCATGATCCGACCCAGTTCATGGAAGAAGCTAAACCTGAAGCCCGACCACGAATAGCAAGTGGGAACATTTCACCAACAATGACCCATGTTAATGGAGCCCATGTAAATGAGTAGAATGCAACATAGATAAATAAGAATACAACAGTTGTGAATGGGTTTAAGTTATCGATCATTGCATTTAAGATAGCTGGTAAGATAAATGACAAGCCCATTACAGTACCACCCATAAGTAACAATGTCCGCCGTTTAACTTTTTCGGCGATCGCAATATACAAAAGCGAACCTAGAACTAAGATCACACCTTGGATCACTGGCCAAACTAAAGCTGAATCTGCAGCTTTACCAGTTACATCTTCAATGATCAACGGAATGTAATAGAAAATTGCGTTAGCACCTTGGAATTGCTGGAAAGTAGCAACACCAACACCGGCAATTACTAGGTAACGATATTTACCGGTAAATAATGTACCCCAAGATGTTTTTTTAGCAGCAGAGCTTTCTTTTTTAGAAGCATCTTTGATCGATTGCATTTCGGATTCAATTTCGTTTTTGTCTTTACGAATATATGACAAAACCTTACGTGCTTCATCTGGTTTTCCATGATTGATCAAGAAACGTGGTGATTCAGGTAACTTCATCACACCGACAAACAAAATCACAGCTGGAATTGCAGCACAACCCAGCATGACACGCCAACCCCATGCTTGTGGCAGATCTTTTAAAACAAAGTCCATCACATATGATAAGAGCATACCTAATGTGATCATTGTCTGGTTCAAACCAGATAAACTCCCCCGCGCATTAGCAGGAGCCATTTCCGACATATAGGCTGGCACCAGTGCCGAAGCAGCACCCACAGCCAAACCTAACAACATTCTGATTATGATCAAATATGTTGAACCATTTTAAGGCGATACCATAGAAAGTAATGAGAAAATAGCAAAAATCACTGCTGAAACCAAGATCATCTTACGACGACCATACTTATCTGAAAGTTGTCCAGCAAAGGCACCACCAAAAATTGCCCCAAACATTACGGCTGATGTGATCCAACCAATAACAGAAGCATTGGTCAAACTCCAGTCATTTTTTAGAAAAGGCAAAGCACCTGTCATGACACCGATATCATAACCAAACAAAATTCCACCAAAGGAACCAAAAAAATAAATAAATTTACTCGAGATCTTCTTTTCTTGAGCCACGGAATTTTTCCTCCCTTATATCCATCATTTTTGTTTAGAAACACTCCCAGTGAACTAGGCGTTCCCTGTAAACGTTTTTAATAATAGCTATTTTATGCGAATAATTCAACACGTTAAAAAATTCATTCGCATGAATTTGTGAAACAATTTTATTGTAAGCCCTTTTATGTCAAGCTTTCATTTTTTGTGAAACATTTATTTATTTTTTTGTTTTTCCTTGTTATTCGTTATTAGTTGTGTACTACGTAGCTATAATGAAGAGAAAAACTAAGTCCTTTTCACAAAGTAAGCAGCTTGTGGTATCCTACTTATATGGTATAAAATTTATTCAAATAAATTATGGAGTTAGAGAAAATGAAAAGTGATTACATTAAGGTTAAAGAGAAGTTAAAAAATCAAATAACTTTTGGTTCATACAAAATGAACGATAAATTACCTACAGAAACAGATTTAATGTCCACATTTTCTGTCTCACGCTATGCTGTACGCAAAGCTTTGACAGAACTTCAAAATGAGCATTTTATCTATAAAGTGCAAGGAAGCGGGATGTATGTTGAAGAATGGAATAAAAAATGGAGTGCAAATACCGAAAGTAAAACGATCGGCTTAATTTGTACACACATCGCTGACTATATTTTTCCAAAAGTTATCTCACAAATCGACACGGAGATCGGACGGGAAAACTATTCATTGTTACTCGCAAATACTCACAATAACCCAGAAAAAGAGCGTTTGAGTCTGATTAAAATGCTAGACTCACAAGTGGCAGGCTTGATCATCGAACCCAGTGAAAGTGCAAAGCCCAATCGTAATCTAGATATTTATGAGCAAATTTCAAAAAATAAGATCCCCCTACTTTTTATCAATGCCAAATACCCTGAAATAGATGCACCAGTAATTTTAAATGATGATACTTTAGCGGAAAAAAACTTGATCACCTATTTACTAAAAATGGGACACAAAAATATCTTAGGTCTTTTCCAAGTTGATGATATCCAAGGGATCCATCGTATGGGTGGGTTCATGCAGGCCTACCAAGAATTGTCACTTGATTTATCTGAAGGTAATATTATTATGTATAGTTCACACGAACCATTTGACGAAATCAGTAAAAAAATGGACTATTACTTAAAATCTGCTACCCGGCCAACCGCAATTGCTTGTTATAACGACCAGTTAGCTATTAAGGTCTTAGCAAAACTTAAGGAAATGGACTTAACTATCCCAGAAGACATTTCACTAGTTGGCTTTGATAATTTTGACTCATCCGCTTATTTAGGTCCTGGGTTGACAACTATGAATTACCAACGAACGCGAGTCGGACAAGAAGCGGGTGAAGGGATCTTAGCTTTGATCAAAGGAAAAAATTTTGACTCGATCGTACATCACCCGCAGATGCAGCTCCGGAACTCTGTCAAAAAAATTAATTAAAAAAACGTGCCTACCTAAAATGTGGTAGACACGTTTTTATTATTTCAAATAAAAGCACTTAGGCTTCTTTTTTCAACTTCATAATATCACGAGCGATCATTAATTCTTCGTTCGTTGAAAGACGTAAAACAGCAACCTTTGAATCTGGTTGTGAGATCACACCTTCATAATTTTCAGAGTTTTTAGAATCGTCATAAGTTAAACCAAGGTAAGCTAAACGATCCATAATACGTTTACGTACTGGGATCGAGTTTTCACCAATACCTGCAGTAAAGACGATACCGTCAACTCCTCCCATTTCAGCAATGTATTCACCGATATATTTAACAACGTTCTTTACAAACATATCAATTGCCAAACCAGCGCGTTTGTTGCCTTGTCCTTCTGCTTCTAACAAGTCACGCATATCTGAAGATACACCAGAGATACCGATCAAACCAGATTTGTGGTTCAAAATATCTAACATTTCATCCATCGAATCAATGTTCAATTTGTTCATCATGTAACCCAACAAAGCAGCATCAACATCACCAGAACGAGTAGCCATCGTCACACCAGTTAATGGAGTGAAGCCCATCGAAACATCAAATGATTTCCCATTTTTAACTGCACATACTGAAGAACCGGCACCCAAATGGCAAGTGATCAGTTTTAAATCTTCTACTGGTTTGCCAAGTTTCTCGGCAGCCAATTGAGAAACATACTTATGACTGATACCATGTGCACCATAACGACGAACGCTGTAGTCTTTGTACCATTCATAAGGCGTACTATATAAGTAATTAACAGCTGGCATTGTTTGGTGGAAAGCTGTATCAAATGAGGCAACTGAAAAAGCATCTGGCAAGATTTCCTTAAATGCTTTGATACCCATCAAATTAGCTGGGTTATGCAGTGGTGCCATATCAGCAATTTCATCGATATGTTTGATGACTTCATCATCAACAACAACTGAATGTTTAAAGTATTCACCACCAGCAACAACACGGTGACCAACTGCAGTGATTTCATTCAATTCCTTAACAATACCCAAGTCTTTTAATAAGAAAGTTAAACGATCAACAGCCACTTCATGGTCTTTGATTTCTTCTTCGTTTTCATATTTTTGACCATCACCGTATTTGATTTTAATTTTTGAGCCGGCAATGCCGATTCGATCTACCAGTCCATCTGCCACTTCTTTTTCTTCAGGCATAACAAACAATTTAAACTTCAAGCTTGAACTACCAGAATTAATGACCAGCAGTTTTTCCATATATGATCCTCTCCCTTTTACGTTTTATACAACATTTAAAATCATAGCTTATCTAATTAACGTTGTAAACGTTTAATATCTATTTTAACATTATTAAATCCATAATGTATCAATTACCTTTCTAACATACCATTGAAACTAGCAAAAAAACAGTATCTTAACTTAAAAAATATCATTACCAAACTAACTTCCGTATTTTTTGTGGCTAATTTACTATAATTTTCAGTTTTTCAGAGATAAAAAAAAATGGTCCAAAATCAAAAAGTTGATTTCACACCATTGCGTTAGACTAGCTAAAATACTATTTTTTACGATTCTTCAAAGCTTTCTTCTTAGCTTTTTGCAAATTACGTTCGCGATCTTTCTTAGCTTGTTCTTTTTCGGCACGTTCACGGTTGATCTTAAACGGATTATTGATCAAAAGTGTTTGTCCCACTGAAAAAGCATTAGTGATCACCCAGTAAAGTGACAAAGCAGAAGGGACATTCAGAGCTGTAATAAAGATCATTAATGGCATCCCGTATGTCATTGCCGCCATCATGCCCTTTTGTCCCGTGTCTGGTTGAGACATCGTGCTTAATTTAGATGTTGCAAATGTGAAAAGTGCAGCCAGAACTGGCAAAATAAAGTACGGATCTTTATCACCTAGTTGCATCCATAAAAAAGAACCTGTCTTCAATTCTTGCGATCTAAAGATAGCCTGGTATAAAGCAATCAAAACCGGCATCTGAACTAATAATGGTAAACAACCAGCAACTGGGTTGACTCCTGCTTCGGCATACAGTTTCTTTTGCTCTTCTTGCATCGCACGCATTGAATCTTGATCACGGTCAGGATATTTTTCCTGCAAGGCTTTCAACTGAGGTTGAATCTCCATTGACTTACGTGACGATTTCATTTGGTAAAACATCAACGGTAAAATAATGATCCGAACGATGATCGTGAAAATAACGATACCCCAACCATAACTACCGCCGAAGAAATTACTCAAGGCTTTGATCGCGCGTACAAAGTTCCAAATAATATAATGATCCCAAATTCCTGTACTTTCAGAAGTTACCGGATCAGTACTACATGCACTAAGCACTAGTACTAAAGACAAAGCTCCAAATAAAACGAGAGCTTTTTTCCCCTTTTTCAACGTGTTCTACCTCTCTTAATTGAAATTCTTAACTAATTAATGATGTTCGCTAAAGAAAGAACATGAATCAAATGCTGTTTAACTTCAGCAGTTGACATTCCTGCTGCACTTGGACGTGCGATCACAAGAAAGTCACAATCTTGTTTAAGTTGCGGTTTTAACTCGGTCAAACTTTGTCGGATCCGACGCTTGACCCAATTACGCGCCACAGCATTACCAATTTTCTTCCCAACTGAGATCCCTACCCGAAAATGCTTTTGTTCAGGTTTTTCTAACATATAGATCACAAATTGACGATTAGCACAAGACTTGCCTTTGGTAAAAACTTTTTGAAATTCCGCTTCTTTCTTGACGCGGTAAGATTTACGCATAATACATCTCCAAAAATAACAGAGTGACGGAAAACAATAAAACTTCTGTACTAAAAAAATAACACAATATACTTTCTGAGGTTATATAGTGTAATAAATTAGTTAAATAATATCTCCTGTCCTCCGAAACTCGACTAATATATAGAATGAAATGAGCTGACTGGCATAATCTATATACTCAAAAGCCATACAAATATGAACGTCAAAACTTTAATCAACGTTATCGCCCACACTCTATTTCTACATTTCTTTTTAAAAGTTTGATGATAAATAAAAAGACCACTGACGGTCTCAGTGATCTATGCAGACAATACTTTTCTGCCTTTACGGCGTCTACGTGCTAGCACATTACGACCGTTACTTGTACTCATGCGTTTACGGAAACCATGAACGCGTTGACGATGGCGTTTTTTTGGTTGATAAGTTCTTTTCATTGGTTCTGACACCTCCTTGGTTTGAACTTTTATAACTATACCTACCACAAAATGGCGGTCATTCCAAGTTCAGACTTACTTGTTTATGTTACCATACATGACTTTAAATGCAAATAAAATTTTGAAAAACATCGTTTGAGAAACAAAATTTCTTTTACAAATTTATCCGCCAAAATTTAGTCATATTACACTAGTAATTTTTACTACGCCTTGTTTTTTTCTAAAAAAGTTATCCACAGCCCCTTAAAAACAATCCACTTTTCCTTTTTTTCTTGTTTATTTGTATTTTTTGTCAACAGAGTTTTTGTCAAGCTTATCCACAATCCACAAGCTGTTGTTAAACAAAAGTTCCCCTGTGGATTGTTCTGTGAATAACTAAAAATACATTTGATACATAAGGTCTTATAGCTTATTTATTCTTGTGGATAACTAAGCAAAAAAGGAAACACAGTACAACTTATTAACACCCTGTGGATAACGCAATTTACACCTTGTTATTTGTTTTTCTTATGTTATGCACATTGTGGAAAACTCCTTTATTACATGCTACAATATATGACGTGCAAATTTAATAAAGGAGGAATGTCCAGTGCCAGATCTTGAGACTTTATGGCAATTTATTTGCGAAAAGTTCAATGAATCTTTCTCCACAATCACTTATAAAACATGGATCGAAACAGCTAAACCAATTCAATTTGCTGACAAGACTTTAGTTGTCGAAGTTCCATCAAAACTTCATCGTGATTACTGGACTCAAAGTGTAACCCCTCAAATCGTTGAGATGTTACAAGAACCATTAGGTTACAAGCTAACGATCTTACCAAAAACTCCCGATGAGCCCAATCCATTGGAAGCTTATGATCCAGCAGAAAGTCTAACTTCAGAAGATTTGAAAGATGAAACTACAAGTGAGACTCCGTCAAAAGTATTTGTCAAAAATGCGCAACTAAATGACCGTTATACATTCGATACTTTTGTGGTTGGTAAAGGTAATCAATTAGCTCATGCGGCAGCTTTAGCGGTAGCCGAAGAACCTGGTGTTTTTTATAACCCACTATTTTTCTATGGTGGTGTTGGCCTTGGAAAAACTCATTTGATGCATGCTATTGGCCATCAAATGTTAGAAAATCGGCCAAATGCTAAAGTAAAGTATGTAACTAGTGAATCATTTGCTAATGATTTCATTAACTCTATCCAGACAAAACGCCAAGAAGAATTTAGACAGGAATACAGAAATGTCGATCTTCTTTTAGTAGACGACATTCAATTTTTCGCAGATAAAGTTGGTACCCAAGAAGAATTTTTCCATACATTTAATGCTTTGTACGACGATAAAAAACAAATCGTACTGTCATCTGATCGTTTGCCTAACGAGATCCCTAAGTTACAACAACGTTTAGTTTCACGTTTCAAATGGGGCCTATCAGTTGATATCACACCGCCAGACTTTGAAACTCGGATCGCAATTTTACGTAATAAAGCCGAAGCAGAACATTTAGATATCCCAAATGAAACATTGAGTTATATTGCAGGACAATTTGATTCAAACATTCGTGAACTAGAAGGTGCTTTAATGCGCGTTCAAGCGTATTCGTCAATGAACCACACTACGATCACCACTAGTCTAGCGGCTGAGGCACTTAAAAGTTTAAATGGCAAGGATCATAATAATAAACTCACTATTCCAGCAATTCAAAATAAGGTCGCTAAATATTACCATGTCACTGTTGCCGAACTTAAAGGAAGAAAAAGGGTAAAAGCTATTGTTATCCCACGACAAGTCGCAATGTACTTATCTCGAGAATTAACTGATTCTTCCCTTCCAAGGATCGGCCAAGAATTCGGTGGTAAAGACCACACAACTGTGATCCACGCATACGAAAAAATAACTGAAAGTATCGCAAATGATCCCGGACTTGAAAGAGAAGTCGATGAACTAAAAGCAGAATTACAAGTTTAGCAAACTTATTGAACAGATTTGGCAAAAAAATGCGTATTTAACAATGAGTGCTATTTTATTTGTTATTATGCACATGTGGATAAATGTGGACAACAAAGAAAGGTTATCCACATGTTATTAACAATCATTTTTGTTTCTTTGCTTGTTTTTCAATGCTTATTAACATAATTAACAGGACCTACTACTACGACTATTTTTATTATTAATTAATAATATAAAAAACAGGAGGACATCACTTTATGAAATTCAGTATCCGCAGAAACTCATTTATCACTGCTTTAAATGATGCACAAAGAGCAATCTCATCTAAAACCGCAATTGATGTTTTAACAGGTATCAAAATTACATTATCAGCTAGTAAACTAACTTTAACTGGTAGTGATGCAGACATCTCAATTGAAACTGTGATCTCTCAAGAAGATGAAAAAGCAGCCTTACAGATCGATGAACCCGGCAGTATTGTATTGCCAGCACGATTCTTTAATGAAATTGTAAAAAAATTACCAGAAGATATGATGACGATTACCATTGATGAACGTTTTCAAGCAACAATTACTTCTGGTCAAGCGGAATTTACTATTAATGGTTTAGATTCAGAAACTTATCCTCATTTACCTGAAATCGAAGCAGACAGTAAATTAACGATCGCTGCTGATATTTTGAAACAAATAATTACGCAAACAGTTATCGCAGTGTCTAACCAAGAAAGTCGCCCAATTTTAACCGGGATCCATTTAGCTTATAGTAACGGAGAATTACTAGCTGTTGCGACAGACTCACACCGCTTAAGCCAACGGAAAATTACTTTAACTGATGCAGGAACACAAGATTACGATATTATTGTTCCTGGTAAATCATTGAGTGAACTGGCAAAGATGTTAGGTGATTCGACTGAAAATGTAGAAATTAGGATCGCTGAGAACCAAATTTTATTTACATTTGCAAATACATCTTTTTATTCGCGCTTATTGGAAGGAAACTACCCAGATACAGACCGTTTGATCCCACAAAGTTCTGAAACAACAGTAGAATTTAACGCTGTTGATTTATTACACTCGATCGAGCGTGCATCATTGTTATCACATGAAGGTCGTAATAACGTAGTTAAATTATCACTAAAAACTGGTGAACAAAAAGCAGTGATTTATGGTAATTCACCTGAAATAGGAAATGTCGAAGAAGACTTATCCTTTAAGAAATTAGAAGGTAATGATCTAGAAATTTCATTTAATCCAGATTATATGAAAGATGCTTTATCTTCATTTGGACAAACGGATATTACAATGTCATTAACGTTGCCGTTACGACCATTTACTTTAGTTCCAACAGAAGATGGTGCTAATTTTGTTCAATTGATCACTCCAGTTAGAACATTCTAAAACTTAAAAGCTAGGTAAAAAGGGTTCTTTAAACAAAAGAGCTCTTTTTTTGCCTGAAAAAAGTTTCTAAGGGCTTTTAGCGGGTTAAGTAGTAAAATATACCCAACGATAGTTAAAGTTGCTTAGAATGCTTATATAAGCCGAATAAAATTGTTTTACGTTGCAAAAAAGGGTATAATTAACAAGTATTCTAAAGAAAGTGAGGGTCGTTTTTTGAAACAAGACATATCTTTAAAAACACCTTACATAACCCTCGGGCAACTGCTAAAAATTGCTGATTTAATTCAAACTGGCGGACAAGCAAAATGGTTCTTGGCAGAAAACGATGTTTATGTAAACGAAGCACTTGAGTCGAGGCGCGGGAAAAAACTTTATCCTGATGATGTGATCAAAGTTAACGACAGAATGATCAAGCTTAAAGCTGGCAAATAACTATGTTTTTACAAAAGTTACACCTTAAAAATTTTCGCAATTATGAAGATACATCGTTGGAATTTTCTCCAGGGATCAATGTTTTATTGGGGCAAAATGCACAAGGTAAGACTAATTTGTTGGAATCGATCTATGTTTTAGCAACTGCGCGTAGTCATCGGACGGCTAATGATCGTGAACTGATTCGTTTTGGGAATAACGATGCTGATATAACAGGGCTTGTACATCGTCGTGCTGATGATTTACCTTTGGAACTTGAGTTAGGAAAACGAGGGAAAAAAGCCCGGGTCAATCATTTAGAACAAGCGAAACTTTCACAATATATTGGGCAATTAAATGTAATTTTGTTTGCACCAGAAGATTTATCTTTAGTTAAGGGCAGCCCAAATGGACGTCGTCGTTTTATCGATATGGAGTTCGGTCAGATAGCACCACGTTATTTACATGATTTAACTTCTTATCGTGATGTTTTAAAGCAACGTAATCGCTATCTAAAATTGTTAAGTGCACGTAAAACTAATGATCGAGTATATTTAGATGTACTTTCTGAACAGTTGGCGTCTTTTGGCGGCAGTATTATTGCCCAACGGCAAAAATTTTTAGGCGATTTAGAAAAATATGCGCAAGAATTACATTTAGCGATAACTCAAAGACAAGAAAAATTATCCTTTGAGTATGATTCAAAATTAAAAGACATTGCTGGTCATTCTGAGCAGGAATTACAACAGTTAATGTATCAACAGTTACAGGAACAATATGAGAAAGAAATTTTTCAAGGGACAACTTTAATTGGACCGCATCGAGATGATATTAAGTTCTTGATCAATGATAAGAATGTTCAGACTTATGGTTCACAAGGTCAACAAAGGACAACTGCCTTATCGGTCAAACTAGCGGAAATCGATGTGATGAAGGAACAAACGGGTGAATATCCATTATTATTGCTGGATGATGTTTTGTCCGAATTAGATGGGCAACGACAAACGCACTTATTAAAAACGATTCAAAATAAAGTTCAAACATTTTTGACCGCTCCAGCAATGAATGATGTTGCGCGAAATTTGATCAAAGAACCAAAAATTTTTACGATTAAAAATGGTAATGTAGCTGAAACAACAGCTAAAGGCGAATTGCTTTTAAAAACGATCACTTTTTATCCGCATGGAGATAAATAACATAATTAGATTTAAATTAGATCATGCTAAAGTCAACAATATAAATCAATGTATAACAGCCTGTATTTTGGCCTTGGCTGTGGTTTTTGGTTGAAAGCATGATTTCACTTGATTAAGGAGGATATCAATTGACTGATGAAGAAAGAGAAATAGAAGCCAAAGAGAAGATTGCTAATGAATACGATGCTAGTCAGATTCAGGTTTTGGAAGGACTAGAAGCTGTTCGTAAGCGTCCTGGAATGTATATTGGCTCAACTAGTACACAAGGTTTACATCATTTGGTGTGGGAAATTATCGATAATGGTATCGATGAGGCATTAGCCGGTTTTTGTGATGAGATCAACGTGACTGTTGAAAAAGATAATAGTATAACCATCAGTGATAATGGTCGTGGTATCCCTGTTGATATCCAAAAGAAAACAGGCCGTCCAGCTGTAGAAACGGTTTATACGATCTTACATGCCGGTGGTAAATTCGGCGGTGGCGGATATAAGGTTTCCGGTGGCTTGCATGGTGTGGGTGCTTCAGTAGTTAACGCACTCTCTTCTGAATTAGAAGTGCAAGTGGTACGTTCAGGAGATACCAATGTATATTCGATGGACTTTGCTTTTGGTAAAGTTAAGACACAATTACATGTAACTGGACAAACAAGTGAACACACGCATGGTACGAAAGTTCACTTTAAACCAGACACAGATATTTTCAATGAAACCCATGTTTACGACATTAAAGTTTTAACGACTCGGATCCGTGAACTGGCCTTCTTGAATAAAGGATTAAAGTTAACGATCGCTGATCAACGTCCAGAAGAACCAACATTTGAAGAATTTCATTATGCTGGTGGTATCAAACACTATGTTGAATTTTTAAATAAGGGTAAGGAAGTTATTTTTCCTGAACCAGTTTACGTTGAAGGCGAAATGAAGGGGATTACAGTTGAAGTTTCACTTCAATATACGGATGATTTCCATTCTAACTTGCTAACTTTTACTAATAATATTCACACTTATGAAGGTGGGACTCACGAAGCCGGTTTTAAAACTGCTTTAACCCGGGTGATCAATGATTATGCTCGCAAGCAAGGTATCTTAAAAGATAGTGATGATAATCTTTCAGGTGAAGATGTTCGTGAAGGACTTACAGCGGTTGTTTCCGTTAAACACCCAGATCCACAGTTTGAAGGTCAGACGAAGACTAAATTGGGAAATTCAGATGCTAGAACTGTTACAGATAAGCTCTTTAGTGAGACCTTTTCGCAATTTATGTTTGAAAACCCAACTACTGCTAAACAAATCGTTGAAAAGGGTAGTCTTGCTGCTAAAGCTCGGGTGGCTGCTAAACGTGCACGTGAAGTAACACGTAAAAAGAATGGTTTGGAAATTTCTAATCTGCCAGGTAAACTAGCTGACAATACAAGTAAAGATCCTGAAATCTCAGAATTATTTATTGTCGAGGGTGATTCTGCTGGTGGTTCTGCTAAGCAGGGACGTTCACGCTTGACTCAAGCAATTTTGCCGATCCGTGGTAAGATCTTAAATGTTGAAAAAGCAAGTTTGGACCGCATTTTAGCTAACGAAGAGATACGTTCGTTATTTACTGCTCTAGGAACTGGTTTCGGTGAAGAGTTTGATGTTAGCAAAGCTAACTATCATAAATTGATCATCATGACTGATGCGGATGTTGATGGTGCACACATTAGGACCCTGCTATTGACGCTGTTTTATCGTTTTATGAAACCAATGATCGATGCTGGTTATGTTTATATTGCGCAGCCGCCATTGTATCAAGTTCGTCAAGGTAAAATGATTAGATATATTGATTCTGATGAAGAATTGCAAGAAGTCTTGTCACAATTACCACCTTCACCAAAGCCAGCTATTCAACGGTATAAAGGTTTAGGTGAAATGGATGCTGAGCAACTGTGGGAAACTACTATGAATCCAGAAAATCGTAGGATGATGCGTGTTTCTTCAACAGATGCAAAAGAAGCTGATCAGGTTTTTGAAATGCTGATGGGGGACCATGTTGGTCCAAGACGTCAGTTTATTGAAGAAAATGCCACATATGTTGAAAATCTAGATGCGTAATATTTCCCGGGAAATAATTTATAACTGGGAATAAAATAGGAGGTTTGAAAGTTGGTAGATATACCAGATCGAGTTAAAAATGTCGATTTATCTAAGGTGATGCGAACATCTTTCCTTGATTATGCGATGAGTGTTATTGTTGCACGTGCTTTGCCAGATGTACGGGACGGATTAAAGCCAGTTCACCGCCGGATATTATACGGAATGAATGAACTGGGTGTGACTCCAGAAAAGCCATATAAGAAATCAGCTAGAATTGTCGGTGAAGTTATGGGTAAATTCCATCCACACGGTGATTCAGCTATTTATGAATCAATGGTACGGATGGCACAGGACTTTAGCTATCGTTACATGTTAGTTGATGGACATGGAAATTTTGGTTCTGTTGATGGTGATGGTGCGGCTGCTATGCGTTATACTGAAGCAAGAATGTCGAAAATCACACTAGAAATGTTACGTGATATCAATAAAGATACGATTGATTTTGAACCAAACTATGACGGAACAGAAAGAGAACCAAAAGTTTTACCAGCACGTTTCCCTAACTTGCTAGTTAATGGGGCAACTGGGATCGCGGTTGGTATGACCACAAATATCCCGCCACATAATTTGTCAGAAGTCATTTCTGCTTTGCATATTCTGATGGATGATCCAGATGCGACTGTTGCTGATTTAATGGAAGCTATCCCGGGGCCTGATTTTCCAACTGGTGGGATCGTAATGGGTAAATCTGGGATCCGTAAGGCTTATGAGACTGGACATGGGCATATTGTATTAAGAGCAAAAGTCGATATCAACGAACTAAAAAATGGTCGCGAACAAATCATTGTTAACGAACTGCCATATATGGTCAACAAAGCTCGCTTGATCGAACGGATCGCTGAATTAGCACGCGAACATAAAATTGAGGGTATCACTGATATCAAAGATGAATCTGACCGTGAAGGTATGCGGATCACGATCGATATTAGGCGCGATGTTAGTGCTTCAGTTGTGTTAAATAACTTATATAAATTAACGTTGATGCAATCTTCGTTTGGGTTTAACATGTTAGCTATTGTTGATGGTACTCCAAAATTACTTAGCTTGAAGCAGATGTTGCAGCATTATTTGAAACATCAAGAAGAAGTTATTCGTCGCCGGACGGAATTTGACTTAAAAAAAGCTAAGGCACGCGCTCATATTCTTGAAGGCTTAAGGATCGCCTTAGATCATATTCAAGCAATCATCGATATTATTCGGAGTTCACAAAGCGGTGATATTGCTAAAGACCGTTTAATGAATGAATATCAATTGAGTGATAAACAAGCTCAAGCTATTTTGGACATGCGTCTGGTCAGATTAACTGGCTTGGAACGTGATAAAGTCGAAAATGATTACAAGAAGACCATGGATGCAATTGCAGACTACGAAGATATTTTGGCTCATAAAGAACGAATCAACCAAATTATTTACGAGGAATTACTACAGATCCAAGAAAAATTTGGTGATGAACGTCGAACTGAATTACTTGTGGGCGATGTGACAAGTATCGAAGACGAAGATCTGATTGAAGAAGAATCGGTTATTGTGACATTGACGCATAATGGTTACATTAAGCGTATGCCAACTAGTGAATTTAAGTCTCAAAATCGTGGTGGTCGTGGAGTACAAGGAATGGGAGTTCATGAAGGAGACTTTATTGAACAGTTGATCTCTACTTCAACTCATGATGAGCTTTTGTTCTTTACTAATACTGGTAAGGTTTATAGTTCTAAAGGGTATCAGATCCCTGAATACGGTCGTTCTGCTAAGGGAATACCAGTAATTAATATGTTAAATATTGACCCAGAAGAAAAAATAGCCACAGTGATCACTGTTCCTAAGAAGGATAAAGAAAATGCTGAAACAGATAATAAGTTCCTATTCTTTACCACTAAAAATGGTGTTGTAAAACGGACAGCTGTTTCAGAATTCTTAAATATTCGTAAGAATGGTTTGAAGGCTATAACTTTACGTGAGGGTGACGAATTGATCGGTGTTGCTCAAACTGATGGTGATCAGAATATGATCATTGGTACTCACGGTGGGTATGCCGTTTCATTTTCCGAGCAAAAAGTTCGTTCAATGGGACGTTCTGCTGCCGGAGTACGTGGTATTCGTTTAGATGAAGATGATTATGTAATTGGCGCTGATATTTTGGAACCAAACAGCAATGTCTTTGTTATTTCTGAGCAGGGCTATGGTAAACAAACTCCAGCCAACGAATATGCAATTCGTGGTCGTGGGGGTAAAGGTGTTAAGACTGTGAACGTAACAGATAAAAATGGTCCGCTAGTTGGTTTGACAACTGTTTTGGGTGATGAAGATATCATGGTTATCACTAATAAGGGTGTCTTGATCAGATTTGATGTTGCCAATGTATCAACTACTGGTCGTTCAACGTTAGGTGTTCATTTGATCAACTTAGAAGAAGGATCGTTTGTTTCAACGATGGCTAAAGTTGCTCCTGAAGAAGTTGAAGACGAAGAAAAACCAGGATCAGAAAGCGAAAACACAGTTCAAATTAACGATGATGAACAAAGTGAAGTAGAAGCTTCAAATGATGAAGATAATAAAAATAAGGACGATTTGGACTAAAAATTAAATTAGCAAACACGAATTGCATTTTTTTGCGTATATATATTATGTAGCGTAGATCAATGAACAAATGTAATAAATATGCAGATCAAAACCTGCTAATATTAAAGTTTTGGCTTAAGAAGTTGTTGTTAGTTTTTAACTTTGTTTGTTTTGAGCAGTTATTGCAAATGCAATATAAACGTGATATAATTCTAATTCGTGAGTATCTAAGCATTTTAGATTGCTCTCCTTGTCCTCTATGTTAGGATAGGGGGCCAAAAGTCCATAAGGAGGTGTAAACAGTCATGACAAATTATGAAATTACCTACATTATCAGCCCAGCTATCGATGAAGCTGCCAAGAATGATTTGGTAGAACGTTTCGATAACGTTTTGAAGAACAATGGTGCTGAAGTTGTAGATTCAAAAGACTGGTCTAAGCGTCGTTTTGCTTACGAAATTGGTGGGTTTACAGAAGGTATCTACCACGTTGTAAACGCCAAGGCAGACAATGCTGACGCTGTTAATGAATTTGACCGTCTTGCTAAATTCAATGACGGAATTTTACGTCATATGATCGTTAAACGTGAAGCTTAATTTTTTTGAAATCAGAAGGGGGAACGAATTTTGATCAATAGAGCCGTATTAGTCGGACGACTGACCCGTGATCCTGATTTGCGCTACACATCTTCCGGAGCCGCTGTTGCATCTTTCACTGTTGCTGTCGATCGTCCATTTACAAATCGTTCAGGTGAACGAGAGGCCGATTTTATCAATTGTGTTATTTGGAGAAAAGCAGCTGAAAACTTTGCTAATTTTACGCATAAGGGTTCTATGATCGGTATCGATGGACGTATTCAAACTCGTTCATACGAAAACCAACAGGGAAATCGTGTGTTTGTGACAGAAGTTGTAGTTGATAACTTTGCATTACTTGAGTCTAAGGCTCAATCAGAGCAATATCGTCAACAACATCCAAATTCTCAGGGTAATTCTGCTCCTTCTTCACAGTATTCATCACAGCAGAATAATAATCCGTATGGCAATCCTAACAACAGTAATCAGGGTGGATTCCAGAATCAGAATAATAATAATTCTAATTCTGATGACACTCGTGATCCGTTTGCAGATAACGGCCAGCAGATAGATATTTCTGATGATGATTTACCATTCTAGTAATTAGAGGAGGGAAACCAACATGCCACAACAACGTAGAGGCGGACGTCGCCGTCGTAAAGTTGATTTTATCGCAGCTAATCATATCGAATATATTGACTATAAAGATACAGATTTGTTGAGAAGATTTATTTCTGAACGTGGTAAGATTTTGCCACGTCGTGTTACAGGTACAAGTGCAAAGAACCAACGTAAGTTGACGATTGCCGTAAAACGTGCCCGTATTATGGGCTTGTTACCATTCGTAACAGAAGACTAAAATTAAAATGAGCGAATATGTTATTAGATGTGTAAACATAGGTTAATTTATCCGCTCTATATTATGGATTTTATCGATCCACCAAAAGACTCCAAGAAGTTCAATCTTCTTGGAGTCTTTTTTAAGGGGGCTAAACTTTTTAGTGTTGATGAATCCTCATCAGCACTATTTTTTTACAAAAAAAGGTCATCATTTGTCTTCAAGTGATACGATTAAAGTGGAATTTTTCAAAAGGTTTGATTTCACTTTTAAAATTTTATTGTTAAGTGTATCCTTTCGTTTTTAAATCAGCAACGTTTTTTACATAAATAGCCCCTGTTTTAGTCATTAAAAATAGCGTATGATAAACATAAAATAATCTAACGAAACTAAGTTATAGGTGGTAAGGAAATGAGCATGTTAAAGCGAGAAAGGTTATTAACGATAAAAAAGCTTGTTCAAGAGCATGGCATCATTACCGTGAAGGAACTGATCTATCAATTAGGCGTCTCTGACATGACTATTCGACGTGATTTAGATGAATTAGCTGAAAGTGGAAAATTAGTCCGAGTTCACGGTGGTGCTCAAAGCATTGATAGTAGTGAGAATAACGAATTATCTCATATTGAAAAAAAAGAGATTCATTTGGCTGAAAAAGAACAGATAGCTAAAAGAGCAGCACAATTTATTAGCGAAGGCGACACAATTTACATTGGGCCAGGAACTACACAAGAATTGATCGAACGATATTTACCCAATATTTCTAATTTGCGAGTAGTCACTAATAGTTTTCCAATTTTTCAAAGTTGGAAGAATCGCAATAACGTTGATTTGATATTAGTTGGGGGAAACTATCGTCAGCGTTCAGGTGCTTTTATTGGGGGGCTAGCCAATGATACTCTAGGCGAGCTCAAATTCAATAAGGCGTTTGTAGGTGTAAATGGTATCCATAATGAAAGTATGATGACGGCTAACACCGAAGAAGGAACTTCGCAAAGTGTGGCTTTGAATAATGCTAAAGAAAAAATAGTGTTGGCAGATAAATTTAAGATCAACCGTGATGATTTTTATCAGTTCTATAATTTATATGATGTTGATCGTTTAATTACGAACCCTGATATTTCAGAAGAAATGATGACACATTACCAACAATTTACTAAAGTAACCTTTGCTGGGCAATAAGTAATACAAGAGAGCGTCGAAAAATCGATGCTCTTTTTGTTTGCCCAATAAAATGTTTCACGTGAAACATTTTTTGTGGAAGAAGGTGAGTTAGTTGTTTACTGATCTTTTGTATAAAAAAATTTTTTATAAAAGATTGACAAAAGCAATGCCTACATATATAGTTAGTTACATGAGTAATTAACCGAATAACAAAGCAGGAGGATACAAAATGAAAAATCAACCAGTTGTATCAGCAAAAGATATTAGAAAAACATATGGCCATAAGGGCGAAAAACAATACGAAGCATTAAAGGGGATTAGTTTTGATGTTCAGCAAGGTGAGTTTATCGGGATCATGGGGGCTTCCGGATCTGGGAAAACGACATTATTAAATATTTTGACAACATTAGATCAACCAACGGCGGGCAGTGTTGCAATTAATGGTCGGGATATTACGAATTTAAGTGGAAATGATGTCGCAGATTTCCGTGCTCAAGAAATTGGCTTTATTTTTCAAGACTTTAACTTGCTGGAAAATTTAACTAATAGAGAAAACATGGCTTTGCCACTATCTTTGCAAAATGTAGCGATGGCCAAGGTAAAACCCCGAATCGACAAAATAGCTCAACAATTATCGATCACAGAGATCTTAGATAAATATCCAAATGAGATCTCTGGTGGTCAAAAGCAACGGGTCGCAGCAGGACGAGCCTTAGTTAGCCAACCAGCCATTTTATTTGGAGATGAACCAACAGGAGCCTTAGATTCTGCAAGTACCACTGATCTGTTAGAGATGTTAACTGATGTTAATCAACAACAGAATGTACCGATATTAATGGTGACACATGATCCATTATCAGCTAGTTATTGTCAACGTATCCTGTTTATTCAAGATGGCAAGATCGGTCAGGAACTTAAACGTGGACAACAGACACCTAAGCAATTCTATCAACGGATCATTGAAAATCTAGGTACTTTTCAGGGTCAGGAGGCAAAATAAGAATGCTGAGAAAATTAGCTTTTACGGGAATTAAGAGCCGTTTACGTGATTACTTAGTTCTCTTTACAGGTTTAGTAATTTCTAGTGGAGTCTTTTATATGTTTGAAGCACTAGCAACTAACCCACAGTTTTTGAAAAGTAGTACCAATGGTATGAGTGCGGCCTCATTTATTTTTCAATTTGGTTCAGTTTTATTAACAGTGATCTCGTTAGTTTATATTTTTTACGCTAATTCATTTCTGTTAAGTATGCGACAACACGATTATGGAATTTTTATGATGTTAGGTGCTAAACCGAGCAAAATTGGACACTTGATTTTGACAGAAACTTTAGTTATCGGGCTAATTTCAAGTGTTGTAGGTGTTATTTTGGGATGTATCTTAACGGCTAGTCTGGGTTCTTATTTAATGAAAAATATCTTACAAAATGATATTGCTAGCTTTCAAGCAGTTTATTTACCAGCTATTTTGATCACATTGGGCTTATATTTGGCTTTATTTGTGATCGCAGGCTTGATAAATCGCCGCAAATTAACTAAAACACCAATCTTAGAGTTGTTGAAAAAAGACAGTCAGCCTAACCGCCCTCAGCTTAAACCGATCAATCAAATTATCCAGGTTATTTTGGGTGTCGGATCTTTAGCAATTGGATACTATGTAATGGCGAACCTTATAAAGTTTGGAGCATTAGGTATACCGATTGCATTGGTTACAATTGTTCTTGGTTCATATTTCTTATTTAACGCTGTTTTTGTGTGGCTAGTTGTACTACTGAAGAAAAGTAAATGGGCGCAACGTGGAATTAATAACTTTACTCTGTCACAATTAGGATTTAGGATCAGAAATTATACTAAAATACTTGCCACTGTTTCGATTTTGTTTGCTTTGGCTTTAGGTGCGATCACTGTCGGGATGGGCTTTGGGAAGGACATGGATTTGTATACTCAAGGAACAAGTGCTTATACAATGGGTATCAAAGACCCAAGCCGAGCGGTGAAAAAAAAGGTTGCTGATTTGAATACAGAAAAGAAAGTTAGCTATGTTCAAAAACAAAGAGGAAATACAGTTTATTATTTAAAGGATGAATTTAATAATAAACCATTTCAAAAGACAGATAATAAATGGGTAAAAGAAGCTTCTAAGGGTAAAAACGTCAATATATCCTATAAAAACTATGATGGAAATAAATTGCAGAAAGATCCAAGTGCACTGTATTCTTACCAACAAGATTTTGAAGATGATGTTAAAGTCGTTTCAGGAGATGAATTTAAGAAGATCCAAGCCCCACGACAAGAATTATATTTGTTTAGAGTTAAAGATATTAAGCATAATAAAAGCGACTTAGACCAAATTGTTAAAACAGCTTATCCCAAAAATTATCAAAAAATGCGCACTGGGATCCCGGGTGAATATAGTAGTTATTTGGCTGCTTTGGAGATTTTTGGTGGCTTTGAATTTATGGGCTTTTTCTTAGGGATTGCCTTTTTAGCAATGTTAGCAAGTTGTTTGATGTTTAAAATCCTCAGTGGAGCAAACAGTGATAAACATCGTTATGAAATGCTGAATAAATTAGGTGTTAGAAGAAAAGTTTTACGTCGCTCTATTTCCCGGGAAATAATGGTTTTGTATGCTTTACCTGGAATTTTAGGGATCGTGCACGTTTTGTTTGGCCTTCAATTATTTAAAACTTTGCTGTTAGCACCTTACCGTGGAATTTGGTTACCGTTTTTAATTTTTATTGTGTTATATTTGATTTATTATTTGATTACTGTCAAGTTATACGAGCGGATCGTTTTACCAGATGTAAAAATCGATAAGTAGGATGAATAAACTAACTAGTAAAAATAAGACAAGAGGTGCCAACAATGAAATTTGGTGAAGATAATGCAATTTAATTTTGATAGTTCTGAGCCCTTATATTTACAAGTGGCAAAGCAAATTGAAAATGCAATTTTCGTAGGTAGTTTTGAGGCAGGAGAACAGGTACCATCAACCACAGAAATCTCTCGCGACTTTCAAATTAATCCGGCAACAGTTCTAAAAGGCATGAACATTCTCGTTTCGGATGGGTTGATTCAGAAAAAAAGAGGCCGTGGGATGTTTGTTTTGGAAGATGCACAAGAAAAAATTAGAACTAAGCGAAAGGACGAATTCTTTCAGGATTATATTTTAAAAATGATCATTGAAGCTAAAAGTTTAGGCTTAGATCAAGATACCATTATTTCTCTAGTAGAAAGGGGCTTTAAACAAAAATGACAGAAGTAAGTTTAAATCAAATAACAAAAAAATTTGGCAAACAAACAGTCCTAAATGATATTAGTTTGCAGCTTAAGCCGGATACGATCTATGGCCTACTTGGACGCAATGGTGCTGGAAAAAGTACCTTGCTGAATATCTTGACCAATCGCATTCCAGCAAGTTCTGGTAACGTGTTGATCGATGGCCAAACAAATATTAATAATGATCAAGTACTTGGGAAAGTTTATTTAATGAGTGAAGCTAATTTATATCCGAACCGAGCTAAGGTCTTTCAAATCTTTCGTCAAACAGCTCATTTTTATTCTGGTTTTGATTTTGAATTAGCACATCAACTGACTTCAAAGTTTGGATTAAATGAAAATCTACGTTTTAGCAAATTATCAACGGGTTATCGGTCTATTTTGAAGGATATCATTGCATTATGTGTCGATGCCGAATTGATTTTATTAGATGAGCCTACTTTGGGCTTAGATGCTAATCACCGTGAACTATTTTATCGTGAGTTAGTCGAAACTTATGCGCAGCGTCCACGGACTTTTGTGATCTCAACTCATTTGATCGAGGAGATAGCCGGCATGATCGAAAACGTGTTGTTAATACGGGATGGAAAACTACTACTTGATGACACGGCTGAAAATTTACTGGCACAGAGTTATTCTGTGACCGGTCCTGAAAAAGAAGTTCAAGAATACACCGCGGGTCTTAATGTGATCGGACATGATAATTTAGGTAAATTACGTTCAGACTATGTTTTTGGAAAGTTGGACGAGGACCGTGTCTTACCTGATACGGTCACAGTTGAGGGAATCGATCTGCAGAAGCTGTTTATTAATTTGACCGAACAAACAGATAAGGAGGGTCAGCTTTGAAATTAAAAAAGGCTTTTCAATATCAGCTAGCGAGTGGCTCTAAACTTTTAGGTTGGACTGTGCTATGGATCGCAGCTGCGATCATCGTTGTTCCGATCATCACAACAGCTTTAGTAGGTCGGATCAATTCACTAAGTGTAAATGATTTCTTACCAGTTGGATTATTAGAATTTTCTCTAAATGTCTTTTTAATATTTTATAGCGCGATGACCTATGATGGTTTTCAGAATATGATTCAAAATGGGATCGGCCGTAAGACATATTTTTATTCCAAAACACTTGTAATTGGCTTACTAGCTCTAGTGGGTAGTCTAGTTAGTGTTGGATATAATTTGTTAGTAAGTCCTTTTTCTCCAGTTGAAAGGGAGGGGACATTTTCATTAGAAACAATGTATTATCATTTCTTTTCAAATGGTTTTATGAATCACTTTATGCCTTTTGTTTTATTAGTTTTATTGACAATTTGTATTGCAGCAACATTTATGTTTATAGGCAGTATTTTAGGGCTATTCGAACGCCGGACTCAAATTGCTTTGATCATTGGTGTACCGATCGTTTCGTTGATTGCTTTTATGATTTTAGCAGGTGCTAATGAAGAAGTTTCTTTGAAATTAACTTGGATCGTACAGGCATTAATGTGGATCGCTGGTGAAACTGGTAATGCCGCGCCTGGGGAATTAAATCCTTTTCAGCCGTTAATATCAGGGATCGTGTATTCAATAATTATGTTTGCAGGTGCCTATTTCTTCAATCTGAAATTAAAGACACCACGTTAAAGTCTAATATATAGGGAAGAAAGTGAGACAAAAGATGTTTTGAAGCGGATTTGTAACGATGATCGCATTATTTTGGGTCGCAGCAAAGCGAAAAACTAGAATAACGCAATCGTTGCTACAGTAAGGCTTCAATTTTTTGGAACACGTTTAAGAGCCGTCGATTTAACCCATTTAATGGGATAGATCGATGGCTTTTTTAGAGGACAGCTAGTTATGTTCCAGCCCCTTTTGCGTGTTTTTGTTTATTATAGTAACAATATTGGCTATGTGAAATTCGGTATTTGTTACCAAATATGATAAAATATAAAAGGATGTACACTTAAGCAAGTGTATTTGGCAAAGGGGAAGTTAATTGGTTTAGTTTGAAAAACTATTGTGTTATGAACTTGAAGGCGATTTGCTTTTTTGTTTAAATAATGTTTGAATAAGCTACATTTAAATTTTACATAGTAGGGGTCGGAAAAGAAGAGGAAGCTTTTATGAAGAACAAGTTTATAAAAACATTTGGCGATATACCTGAGATCTTTAAAAACGAACAGTTCCGTCTAGTTGCTATTTTATTGATTATAATGGCCGTTGTGAGTGATGTTTTAGCGTTTGCTTTTAATTGGATCTTTGGGGTTATTTTTTTATTGATTTTATTTTTAGTAGTCGCATGGGCGTTTACTACTTTAACGCAGATCCGCGCACAAACAAGTGATTATATTTCGGATCTAACGTATCGAATCCAGAGAGATGAGCAAGATGCTTTGATCAGGATGCCGATCGGGATCTTATTGTTTAATGAAGAGACTGAGATCGATTGGGTCAACCCATATTTGCAAAGTTATTTTGGTAAAGCTGATATTTTAGGACGTAAGTTAAATGAAGTTGATCCAGATTTAGCGAACATGATTGAAGAAAATATTGATCAAAAAGGTACGACTGAGATCCAGTGGCATGATAATTACTTTAATTTATTGATTCAAAAAGACATGCGTGCTGTTTATTTATTGGATATTACGCATTATGCCGAAATTCAGAAAAAATATGATGATTCACAACTGGTTATAGGCCAAGTCTTTTTAGATAATTATGATGAAGTGACTAAGTCGTTAAATGATACAGAAATTACTAATTTGGATAGCTTTGTAGCTAATACTTTGTCTAATTGGGCGCAGAAATTCGGCATGTTTTTGAAAAAAGTTGCTGAAGATCGCTATTTTGTTTTAGCGTATACTGGTATTTTAAATGAAATCGAAAACGAAAAGTTTAAGATCCTCGATGTTATTCGTGAAAAAACATCGAAAGGTAATTCACCATTAACCTTGAGTATCGGGATCGCATATGGTGATGAGAATCTTTCAGAATTGTCTGAACAGTCACAAAATAACTTAGATCTTGCTTTAGGTCGTGGTGGTGACCAGGTCGTTGTACGTAAAGTTGATGGTCAAGCACGCTTTTATGGCGGAACAACTGACCCGATGGCTAAGAGGACACGTGTCCGTGCACGTATGATCTCGCAAGCATTACGTGATTTAATGGGGCAGTCTAAGCAGATCTTCGTAATGGGACACCAAAGACCAGATATGGATTCGATCGGTGCTTGTTTAGGTATCAGAAGAATTGCGGCTATGAATAAAAAACAGTGTTGGGTCGTTATCGATCAAGATAACTTACATTCGGATGTGGCACGCTTGATGGACGAACTAAAAAAAGATGAGAAGATCAATGCTTCGATCATTACCTCTGAAGAGGCGATAGAAAAGGCTGATCAAGAGGACCTTTTGATCATGGCTGACCATTCCAAGCGTTCTATTTCAGCAAGTCCGGACTTATATGATAAACTAGAAAACCGGTTGATGGTGATCGACCATCATCGTCGTGGAGAAGAATTCCCTGAAAATCCAATGTTAGTTTATATTGAACCGTATGCTAGTTCGACCTGTGAATTGATCACCGAAATGTTTGAATACCAAGCTCGTGAAAGTGAACCGATCAATCGGATCGAAGCAACAGCAATGTTGACCGGAATAGTGGTTGACACACAATCATTTTCACAGCATACAGGGACAAGAACATTTGATGCAGCTAGTTATTTAAGAGCTTTGGGTGCCGATCAAGCACTATCTAGCCACTTTATGAAGGAAAATGTTGATAGTTATATGAATCGTAGTCATTTGATCGACCGGGTCGAATTTATGGATGATGGTAATGCAATTTGTGCTGGTGAAGATGATCGTAGCTACGACCCTGTCACAGCGGCACAAGCTGCAGATTCCTTATTAGATGTCAGTGGAGTTGAAGCATCATTTGCCATTACTAAGCGATCTGAAGGTTCTGTTGGTATTTCTGCTCGTAGTAGTGGTAAGCGGAATGTTCAATTGATCATGGAACAAATGGGCGGTGGCGGTCATTTATCCGTCGCTGCGACCCAAATTGAGGATACAACTGTTTCAAAAGTACGTGAAGAGTTGCTTGAAATTTTGCATGATCAGCAGGAAAATGAGGAGGAAGCTGAAGAGTCTTGATCAGTTTACTCCACTCTGTTTGAAAATTTGAGGAGGTATTTTGATGAAAGTGATTTTTACGCAAGATGTTCGTAATAAAGGACAAAGAGGGGAAGTTAAAGAGATCCCCGATGGCTATGCTAACTTCTTGATCAAAAACGATAAAGCAAAACGTGCAAGTGCTGCCGCAATGAGTAAACTAAAGGGCCAGCAGCATGCAGAAGCTAAAAAAGAAGCCGAAGTTTTGGCTGAAGCTAAAGATTTAAAAGAAAAATTAGAATCTGGCAAATATGTGGTTGAATTGAAGGCTAAAGCTGGTAAAGATGGCCGTTTGTTTGGTTCAATCACTTCAAAACAAATCGCACAGGGTATGGAAAAACAATATGGCCTTAAAATCGACAAACGTAAGATGGATTTAAAAGAACCAATTCGTTCGATGGGGTATGTTAATGTGCCAGTTAAGTTACACAATGACGTTTCCTCTAAGATCCGGGTTCATATTTCCGAACAATAATAAATTATAAAAGGCACTTTGCCATATGTTGTTTAAAGGGACCTAAGAGTGGTGATTCTTAGGCCCTTTCTTTTACTGAAATTTATTGAAAAAACGACTATAATGATTTGAAAGTAAGAATTTAAGATTAGAAAGGATCGCAGTCATGAATAATGACGTTTTAACGGATAATTTACCGCCACAAAATATTGAGGCCGAACAAGCAGTCCTTGGATCAGTTTTTTTGAGTACTGATGCATTGGCTGATGCTATGGAATATGTCGAACCTGATGATTTTTATCGCCGTGCACATCAAATTATGTTCCAAGCCATGATCGAATTAAATGATGCTGGCGAAGGGATCGATGTTGTGACTGTCAAAGATCGTCTGGAGCAGGATAATCAACTTGATGATGTCGGCGGAGTGGCTTATATTGCCGAATTAGCTCAGGCAGTTCCAACAGCAGCAAATGCCTCTTATTATGCACAAATCGTGGAACAAAAAGCGATGTTGCGGAGATTGATCTCAGCTGCTACTAACATTATGAGTTCTGCTCAAAACCAAGATGACGATGTACCAGCTTTATTAGACGATGCTGAACGTCAGATCATGGATGTTTCGGAGCGACGAAATCGCAGTGGTTTTAAGCCGATCGATCAAGTTTTAAAAAATGCTTTGGAAGAAGTCGATAAGCTCTCGCAGGAGCATGAAGATATTACTGGTTTACCAACTGGTTATCGAGACTTTGATTTGATGACTGCGGGGTTGCAACCTGATAATTTAATTATCTTGGCTGCGCGCCCAGCCGTTGGTAAAACAGCCTTCGCATTAAACATTGCCCAAAATGTGGGGACAGCAACCGATTCCAACGTAGCTATTTTTTCTTTGGAAATGAGTGCGGAATCTTTAGTTAACCGGATGTTATGTGCAGAGGGTTCGATCAATGCAAATCATTTAAGAAACGGGCAACTTGACGATGACGAATGGCAAAATTTGATCGTAGCGATGGGAGCATTATCGAAGACTAATATTTATATTGATGATACTCCTGGTATCAAAATGAGCGAGATCCGAGCAAAATGTCGGCGTCTAGCTAA
>DXAP01000106.1 GCA_019116985.1 Candidatus Ligilactobacillus excrementavium
TTTTGTACACCCAACAGGTGAAAAACGAAAAAGATGCGAACTAGCATGACAACAACAAAAAGTAGTCCTTAAGGGAAAAGTATGAATAATTCAGGATATAATAAAATTCATATAATTTAAAAATAAACAAAAATTATGCTATTCTTTTAGTGAGCGCTATTACAAAGTTAGGAGGAGAAATAATGGAAGAACCGATTTTATCCTTTAAGGATGTTAAAAAGGTTTACCGTGGTGGGAGCGTAGGTGTTGAAAATGTCAACCTTACGATCGATAAAGGAGAGTTTGTTTGTATGATCGGGACATCAGGTTCCGGGAAAACAACTCTGATGCGGATGATCAATCGGATGCATGATGCCACGTCGGGCGAAATATTGTTTAATGGTCAAGACATTAAGAAAATCGATCCTGTTACTTTAAGACGACAGATCGGTTATGTGATTCAAAATATCGGCTTGATGCCACATATGTCGATTTACGATAATATCACCTTGGTTCCTCGCTTATTGAAATGGCCAGAAGAAAAGAAACGCAAGCAAGCCGAAAGGTTATGCAAGGAAGTTGAATTACCAGAAGAATTTTTGGACCGTTATCCGGCACAGCTTTCTGGGGGGCAGCAACAAAGGGTCGGTGTGATCAGGGCTTTAGCAGCAGATCAAGATCTGATCTTGATGGACGAACCGTTTGGTGCCTTAGATCCGATCACTCGTGAATCACTGCAAGATTTGATCAGCGACTTGCAGAAACAATTAAAAAAGACGATCGTTTTTGTGACCCATGATATTGACGAAGCGTTGCGGTTAGCGACGACTGTTGTGATCTTGGATAAGGGGCATATTGTGCAAAGTGCTTCTCCAGAGGAAATATTACAACATCCGGCCAATGACTTCGTTAAAGATCTTTTAGGTGAAGAACGTTTGAGTCAAGCTCGTGCCGAACTTTCTAGTGTTGACCAGATCATGATAAAAGACCCAGTTAAGATCACTTTGGAACGTTCTGTTTCAGATGCTGTTAAATTGATGCGTGAACGTCGTGTCGACACATTGCTAGTTGTTGATGAAGAAGAGTATTTTAAGGGGTATGTTGATATTGATACGATCACTAGTCACTATAAGAGTGCAACTAGTGTTTCTGATTTATTGAGTACTGATATGCCGACCTTACAAAATGACACTTTAGTTCGAAAAACCGTACGTAAAATGTTGAATCGTGATTTCAAGTATCTGCCAGTGGTAGATAAAAATAACAAGTTGTTGGGTATCGTGACACGGACCACCATGGTCGATGTAGTTTACGATACGATTTGGGGTAATGGTGCCAATGATCAGCTTGTTAGCGAGGATAGCGAAAACGTAGAAAATAGTGATCACGACAATGATGATCAGCCTGTTAAAGGAGCGTGATCACAATGACAGCCTTTTTAAGTCAATATGGTAGCGAATTAGTTATGAAGACTTGGGAACAGCTTTATATCTCGGCAATCGCTTTGGGGCTGGGTGTTTTAGTTGCTGTTCCGATCGGTGTTACTTTGACCCGTTTTCCTAAGACGGCTAGTGTGATCGTTGGTTTAGCTAGTATGTTACAAACGGTACCTTCTTTAGCCCTGCTGGCATTGATGATCCCGCTTTTTGGGATCGGGAAAGTACCAGCGATCGTCGCCTTGTTCATTTACTCTTTATTACCGATCTTACGTAATACTTATATCGGAATGAATGACGTTGACCCGACGTTAAAAGATAGTGCACGGGGAATGGGAATGACGACTATGCAGTCGATCTGGCAGGTTGAATTACCGATGGCCATGCAAGTTATAATGGCAGGGATCCGTTTGTCGGCTGTTTATGTAATTGCCTGGGCTACTTTAGCTTCATATATCGGTGCTGGCGGTTTGGGAGATTTTATCTTTAATGGTTTGAATCTTTACCAACCTGATCTGATCATCGGTGGGACGATCCCAGTGACTATTTTAGCCTTGATCGTCGACTTCCTGTTAGGCAAATTGGAGACTCGTTTAACTCCGATCTCACAGCGATAGGAGGGTCAAATATGTTACGGAATTTAACACAAAGATTTAAAAAGATAATCGTTTTTAGTTTATGTGGTTTACTTGTATTAGTCGGTGGTTGCTCCTTTCCTGGTTTAAGTGGGACGGGGACATCAGATAAAAACGTTCGGATCGCGTCGGTGACTTCGACTGAATCACAAATTATTGCAAATATCATTTCTGAATTGATCACACATGAAACTGACTATAGTACATCTTTAGTTAATAACTTAGGATCCTCTTCTGTTTCACAAGCAGCACTACAACGTAATGATGCCGATGTCATGGCTACTAGTTATACGGGTACTGATTTAACTGGTACTTTGGGATTACCACCTGAAAAAGATCCTAAAAAAGCAACTAAAATTGTTAATCGCGAATTAAAGAAACGTTATGATCAAGTTCGTTACCCCACGATGGGCTTTGCTGATACGTATGCGTTCATGGTGACCCAAGAAACTGCTAAAAAATATAATTTAAATAAGGTTTCTGATATGGGAGACCATGCCAAAGAAATGAAGGCTGGGGTCGATAGTTCTTGGATGAACCGTAAAGGGGACGGCTACAAAGAATTTGCCGCTGAATATGGTTTTGATTTTCAGCGAGTGTATCCAATGCAGCTTGGTTTAGTTTATAGCGCGGTCGAACAAGGAAAAATGAATGCCGTCTTAGGTTATTCGACTGATGGTCGGATCAAAAGTTATAATTTGAAAGTTTTAGATGATGATAAGCGCTTTTTCCCTCCATATGACAGTTCGTTGGTAGTTAATGGCAAGTTCTTACGTGACCATCCAGATTTGGAAAAATTGTTGCACCGGCTCGATGACAAGATCGATCTGAAACAAATGCAAACATTAAATTATCAGGTTGATAATAATCTAATGGAACCATCCGTTGCTGCCCGACAATTTTTACAAAAGAATAATTACTTCAGAGGAGCTGATCAATAATGAGTGACATGGGGTTATGGCAACAATTTTGGTACTATATGGTCAACAATGGCTCATATGTACTTGAACAATTCAATCGACATTTTTTGATCGCGATTTATGGTGTTTTGATTGCGGCGGTAATTGGTATCCCGCTAGGAATTTATATTTCTTCGCACCATAAGCTGGGTTCATTTACGATCGGTGCAGCTAATGTTATTCAGACAGTTCCTTCATTAGCGATGCTGTCGATCTTGATGTTGGCATTAGGACTGGGAGTTAATACAGTTATCGTAACTGTATTCTTATATTCCTTACTGCCGATCATTAAAAACACTTATACTGGTATGCTTAACGTCAGTAATGATGTACTTGACACTGCTCAAGGTATGGGAATGACGAAAATGCAACAGTTATTCCTGGTTGAACTACCCTTGTCAGTTTCCGTGATCATGGCTGGTTTAAGGAATGCTTTGGTCGTGGCGATCGGTAATGTAGCAATTGGTGCCTTTGTTGGTGCAGGTGGCCTGGGTGATATTATTATCCGGGGGACCAATGCAACTGATGGTGGCGCGATCATCTTGGCAGGGGCATTGCCAACCGCTTTGATGGCGATCATTGCCGACTTAGTCATGGGCTGGATCGAAAAGAAACTTCAACCGCACGGAGCACAGTAGATATGATATAATGTTGGCGATGTTTAGTATCAACAAAATACTGCTAAATAAATGAGGTTTTAAGTGATGAATTTATTATTTGCTGTTAATGATGGTTTTGTTGACCAAATGTTGACCGTGGTTTATTCCATCCTACAAAATTCTCGGATCTCACATTTAAAGGTGTTTGTGATTCAAGAAAAAGAATTGAAAGAAACAGCGAAAATTACTCAGTTTTGCCAACAAAATCAAGTTGAATATTGTCCGGTAGTCGTGACTGATAAGGAATTTTCGGATGCCAAAATAACTGATAGATATCCACATACGATTTATTATCGTTTGCTGGCACACAAATACCTACCACAAGATATCGATAAGGTGTTGTATCTTGATGCAGATCTATTATGTATCAATGATATTACACCTTTGTATGAGACTGATGTTAGTGATTATCTGTATGCAGCTTGTAGTCATAGCCGTTTGACTAATATGACTGATGTGGTAAATAAAGTCCGGTTAAAAAATGAAGAGGCAGATGCTTACTATAATTCTGGAGTGTTGTTGATGAATTTAAAGTCAATTCGACAACAAGTGGACCCACAAGATATTTTTGATTTTATTAAAAATAATAAGTTTAATTTATTATTACCAGATCAAGATATCTTAAATGGATTATATGGGCACCAGATCAAACATTTGCCAGATGAGATCTGGAATTTCGATGCACGAAAAAATCGGACCTACGAAATGTTAAGTATGGGTGAGTGGGATTTGACTTGGGTCATGCAACATACCGGTATTTTACACTTCTGTGGGCGTGAAAAACCATGGAAATCGGGCTATTTTGGCCGCTATTCCGCTTTATATAAGCATTATTCCCACCAAGCATTACGTTTTTGGCCTGAAAAAGATCCGCAATCAGTGACACCTGTAATTGATAGTGCGCCGTCAGTAGAAAACGGGCATTCATAATGA
>DXAP01000107.1 GCA_019116985.1 Candidatus Ligilactobacillus excrementavium
CCTTTGCAAATTCAAAATAAAGCGCTACAATTACATTATCATAAATACGAAAGTCTATGGGGTGCTATTATAGCTGAGATCAGACCCATGAACCTGCTCTGGACAATACCAGCGAAGGGATAGACAAATTAAATAATATTAATTTTAGTCTATTCGTACGTATTACTACGAATGGACTTTTTATTTATTTTGGCACAGTGATCCCATGGACTTTTAAAAAATTTGAGGTGCTTATTATGTCAAAACAGAATTCACGTATCAAAAAAATCACGATCGTTGCTTTAATGGTCGCGATCGACGTTGTTTTATCGCCAATTTTTCGGATCGAAGGCATGGCACCAATGTCTAGTGTCATTAACGTGATCGCCGCCCCACTTTTAGGGCCTGTCTATGCAACCATCATGGCTGTCATGTGCGGGATCATTCGCATGTTATTATTAGGGATACCGCCACTAGCCCTGACTGGTGCAGTTTTTGGCGCTTTACTTGCCGGACTATTTTACAAATGGGGGCACAAAGTATGGTGTGCTATGCTAGGTGAGATCATTGGAACTGGGATCATCGGTTCATTGTTATCTTACCCAGTTATGGCATGGTTCACTGGCTCTAGCAGCAGTTTGTATCTCTTCATTTACACGCCACGCTTTTTCGGTGCAGCTGTGATCGGTTCAATTGTAGCCTACATTATTTTACTAAAATTAATTCAAATCAAACCATTCAAAGAGGCCCAGAAATTATTTTGGTCTGAAGAATTTTTAAGGAGTGAGTAATATTTCGCAAATCAATGTCCAACCAGCTTTTCCCTTATCAAAAACACCTTTAGTTCACTGCATCACCAACGATATTTCATTAGAAACAGTGGCTAACGCACTGTTATACGTAGGAGCTAAACCATTGATGGCAGATTATCCAGCGGAATTTGCCGACATTTTCCAACAAACTGACGCACTACTATTAAATTTAGGACATCTTTCAAAAACACAGGTCATGGCTTTAAAACAAGCAAGTCAATGGGCCTTTAAGACTGACAAACCAACTGTCTTGGATGTTGTCGGGATCACAGCTACCAGCTTACGCAATAATTTAGCCCATGAGTTGTTAGAAAAAACAGCCTCAATTTCTGTGGTCAAAGGAAACATTTCTGAAATGCGAACTTTTTGTGGGCTGCATAGCCACGGACGCGGTGTTGATAACAGCAACTTAGATCAAGAAAAAGGGTCTCTAACTGAACTCAAAACGAGTTTGCGAAAAGTGACCCAAGAATATCCCCAAACAGTTTTTCTAGCGACCGGTCAGCGCGATCTGGTCGTTTCTTACGACAAAGCATTTGTTTTAGAAAATGGCGTTTTTGACCTTGATTCCTTCACCGGCTCAGGCGATATCGTAGGTGCTTTGATCGCAGCTCTGTTAGGTACACAAACAACTCCGTTACAAGCCGTACTCAACGCTGTCAGTTATTTTAATTTATGTGGAGAACAGGCTGCGCAAAAAAGTGCCGTGACAACAGGGATCGCAACCTTCCGCCACCTAACTTTAGACCAGTTATCGTTGTTGTCACAAGACCATAATTGGACTAAGCAAATCAAGGGCTACAAATTAGATGATCAATATCAATAATTAACAAAAAACTCGTACTTTTAACTAGAATCTCTCAGTTAAAGTTACGAGTTTTTTGTTTTGGCTTGAACAGCTACTCAAGGTAAAAAACATCACCTAACTAGCTTTTTGCAACACATTGAAAATTACGATATGTTCCAAAAGATACGGTAGTGATCATACCTTAGTTTCGATCACTAAATAAATTCAGTGACTGCTGCCGCTATTACGATAATAATTAGCCCAATGACTGTGATCGTCATTTCTTTTTTGGTCTTCTTTTGTCCTAAGAACCAGATACCTGTTAATGTAGCTAAGATAACTGATGTCTGTGATAAAACGAAGCCTGTTGCCAAACCGTTCATGTCTGGTTGTGCTGAGATCAAATATGTCAAAGCACCAAAGGCAAAGAAGAAACCTGCAATGATTTGTTTGTATGATGTACTATCTTTCAATGGCTTTTCATCTGTGTTCTTATTGAACGTCATGATGATCCCGTACACGATACCAACTATCAACATTCCGATAGATTGTGGCAAGAAAGCATGCATCCCATCGATATGAGCTGCTTGTGGAGCTGCTGAGTAAGCCCAGTAACCAATTTCACCAATTGCCAACCACAAAACGGCTTTTTTCAAATTGCCGGATTTTTCAGCGGTTTTGTTTTCTGACCAAACTGTCATGTAAGCACCAATAATAATTGCAACTAAAGCTAAAATACCAATAACTTTATTAGTAACACCAGGCCAGTCACCAAGATAAAAAGCACCCCAAAGTGATGCACCTAATAACTGAAAAGCTGTTGTAACAGGCATAGCGCGGGATGAACCGACCAAACCAAATGACATAAACGTAACGATCTGCGCACAAGCCCAGCCAATACCAGAAATAATTGAAAATACTAAAGCTGAGCCACTAGGCATTGGGATACCCTGGACCCAAGCAAAGATCACTGCAAAAATAAAGGTCCCGGCTGTCGCACCTAAGATCTGGTGCGAAGGTTTGCCACCGATCTTAGAAGCAACTGTTGGGAAAAGACCCCAACCGAGCAAAGGCCCAAGGCCAATTAAAAGCGCAACTGCATTCATTATTTTTCCTCCTAATCAATAACACAAGGTGAAGTGAGCTTTTTCAGAAGCCGAGCACTATCGGACTTTTGATGATACATCGTGGTTTTTGATGTGTCATTTAAAGTTGGATAGGCACAGACTTCTAGCTCACGTAACCTGACTACTTATTCTCTTTCTCATACCACATGTCTGACCTCTCCAGATCAGACACATTTTAATTCACTTTAAAATACAACGTTACTTTCTAACATGATGTTAGCAAATGGTGTCATTTCACCAGTTCTAACAAATGCTTTACAATCCTTCAGATCAGATTTCAATTCTTCATGTGTGATAAATTCGATCGGTGTTTCTGGCAAACGTTCTTGGATCGCTTTTAACATGTCAGGATTTTTTGTTTTGATCTCTTCTGCCAAGTAAACTTTTTGAATTTCTAATTCTTCCAAAACATTGTTTAAAACATCCATGAATGCTGGGATGCCACGAGTAACAGACAAATCGATCTTTTCTGTTCCCTCTGGAACTGGTGTACCAGCATCGCCGATAGCTAATTTGTCAAAGTGACCCATTTGCGAAATAACACGTGAAAGATTTGAATTGATAACTGCTGTTTTTTTCATGAATTATGCTTCCTTCCGTAAATCAGATATCTGTTCTGTCCTGCTTATTTAACTTTGATTTCCTTTTTGTAGGGGATCGAAGGTTGTGCACCATAACGTTGAACCGTTAAGGATGAAGCCTTATTACCGAATAAAATTGCATCTTTCAAATTAGAAAAGTCTGCTTTTAAGACACTGCTCATTGCTCCGATAAATGTATCACCAGCTGCCGTTGTATCTACAGCATGAACCTTGAATGCTGGAACTAATTCGCTTGTACCATTGAAATCATAAAAAGCGCCCTTGGAACCGATCGTAATGATCACAACTTCAACACCTAGGTCATGCAACTTAGCTGCCGCTTTTTTGGCAGAAGCTTCGTCTTCAACATGCACGCCAGTGATCGTTTCTGCTTCTGTTTCATTAGGAGTGATCATGTCTGTGACTTTCAACAAGTCAGCTGAAATACTATCTTCACCCGGAGCAGGATTCAAGATCGTCTTGACTCCATTTTCGTAGGCAATTTCAAAAGCCTTGATCGTTGCATCGATCGGTGTTTCAAACTGCGCGATCACAAAGTCACTATCTTTTAATAAACTTTCTTTTTGACTGATTTCTTTTGGTCCAAAAGCAAAGTTTGCCCCAGCATAGATCGTGATCGAATTTTCACCTTCATCATCAACGGTGATAAAAGCCTGGCCAGTTGATTCGTTAGCGATCGTATCGATCCCAGATAAGTCGATCCCTTCTTCTTTTAAAAGATCCATCATTTGTTTACCTGGAGCATCGTTACCAACTGCACCGATAAACGTAGTATCAGCTCCGGCACGTGAAGCAGCCACCGCTTGGTTAGCCCCTTTACCACCACCAGCAGAATAATGTTCTTTGGCATGGATCGTTTCACCTGGCTTGACCATCCGCTTTACACGTAAGTTTGTATCAAGGTTAATACTTCCAACAACTGTCACTTTGTTCATCAAAATTACCACCTTACTTGAATTTTCACATTTTACAAATAACAAATTTGGTAAAACGTTTTAACACTTCCGACAAAAAAATAATAACACCTATTGAAAGCTATTTCAAGGGTGTTACTGAAAAACGTTGAACTAATTTCACAGGAAGCATTTTTTCTTCGGGTTCTTTTTTAGGTTCTATCAACCGTTTGATCAGCATTTTTGCTGCTTCTTGTCCAAGTTCAAAAGTTGGTTGTGCGATCGTCGTTAAAGCCGGTGTAACGTATTTACAAGGACCAATGTCATCAAAGCCGATCACACTATAATCTTGCGGGATCTTTTTACCAACTTCTTTTAAGCCCATATATAAACCAAATGCGATCTGGTCGTTGATCGCGAATATCGCCGTAACATCTGACTTTACGATTTCTTTCACAGCGGCTTGACCACCACTTGTCGATAACTCGCCCGCTACTATAAGTTGGTCATTTCCATATACGCTGGCAAATCCCTCATATCGCTTACGCACGTTGACTGTGGCGTTTTCTGGTAGTACGACAGCCACTTTTTGATGACCTAATTTTTTTAAATACACAGCCGCTTGCCGCCCACCATCAAAATTATCCGTTTGTACTGCATCGACCAGATCCGTTTCTGTCTTTTGGTCCATCACGATCATTGGTAAATTTTGCGCTTGCAAAGCTTGGTAGATCGACTGATCTGAAAAAGATGAACTAGCAATGATCAAACCGTCAACTCCCCGGCGGATCAGTTCTTCTACGTAGTGACTTTCCTGTTTTTGATCATCTGACATATTGTATAGCAAAGCAACATAACCTTGTTGAGTCAAAATATCTTGGATCCCCAAAAAAAGTTGCGCAAAGAAAGGGTTGCTGATATCTGGCACCAAAACACCGACCAAATGGCTTTTTTTAGTGACCATCCGCTGCGCAAAAAAATCCGGCACGTACTTTAGTTCTTCTTGGACCGCATGTACTTTTTTTATTGATTTTTCACTGAATCGCTGCGTATTGCCGTTTAAGATCTGCGAAACCGATGTGATCGAAAGCCCTGCTTTTTTCGCAACGTCTTTGATCGTGACTTTTTTCTTATTCATAACTTAAATTGCCTTCTCATTTTCAAATTAATTATCATCATACTCCAGTATAGCAAATACACTTCCTACTGACATATTTTGACAAACTAAATCGCCCACCATTTGTCAAAAACAGCCACTGAAATAATCTATCCTTTTAATTGCCGCACAGTCTGAAAGATATCTGGACTCTGTGCGATCTCTGAGATCACTGCTGCACCTTTCGCTCCTGTTTGACGGACTTTTTTAGCAGTTTTAGTCGTGATCCCGCCGATCCCTACTACTGGCCGACCAGCTAGCTTTACCAACCGACTTAAACCATTTGTACCGATCACAGGTGAGGCATCCGCCTTAGAGCCTGTGGTATAAACAGGCCCACAACCATAATAAGTGATACCTCTAACTTGCTCAGCGGCTTTTAATTCAGTTTCATTCGAACAAGACAAGCCGATAAACATTTCATT
>DXAP01000108.1 GCA_019116985.1 Candidatus Ligilactobacillus excrementavium
ACAGAAAATGTCTATCATACGATCAAAAATGATAAAACAGTTGGGATAATTGAAGATGATGTGATCCGTGGGAGTATTAAAATTGCTGCCCCATTAGGTGTTATCGCTGGGATCGTACCAACAACTAACCCAACATCAACGGTGATGTTTAAAGCAATTTTAGCCATGAAAACTAGGAATGCGATCGTTTTTTCATTCCATCCGCAAGCACAAAAATGTTCTGCACACGCTGCTCGGATCGTTTATGATGCAGCTATTAAGGCTGGCGCTCCTAAAAATATTATTCAATGGATCGAGGATCCTTCCCTGGAAAATACCAGTGGCTTGATCAAAAATCAAAACATCGCCACGATCTTAGCAACAGGTGGTCCTGGAATGGTCAACGCAGCTTTAAGCTCTGGTAATCCTTCGCTGGGTGTTGGTGCTGGAAATGGGGCGGTTTTTGTTGATCATACCGCTCGGATCGACCGTGCGATCGAAGATTTATTGTTGTCCAAGCGTTTTGATAATGGGATGATCTGTGCGACAGAAAACTCGGCGGTTGTTGAAGATCCGATTTATGATGAATGGTTACAAAAGATGCAAGACCGTGGGGCTTATCTAGTTCCTAAAAAAGATTATCAAAAATTAGCTGACTTTGTTTTTAACGAAAAACATGGTGTTAACGGGCAAATTGCCGGAAAACCAGCTCATTGGATCGCAGATCATGCGGGGATCAAGATGCCCGCTGATAAAGATGTTTTGATGTTTGAATTGGACCGGAAAAATATTGGTGAGAAACTTTCTTCTGAAAAGTTATGTCCAATGATCTCAGTTTATCGTGCTAAAGACCGTGAAGAAGGTATCCAGATCGTTTGCGAATTATTGAATTATCAAGGTGCAGGTCATAATGCAGCAATTCAGGTCGGTACACAAGCTGACCCATTTATTAAAGAGTTTGCTAACCGGACTCAAGTTTCACGGATCTTAGTTAACCAGCCTGACTCGCTTGGTGGTATCGGTGATATCTATACTGATGCAATGCGTGCTAGTTTGACACTAGGGACAGGTTCTTGGGGGGATAATTCATTGTCACATAACTTGTCAACAGAGGATCTGTTAAACATTAAAACAATTGCTAAAAGACGGAATCGCCCACAGTGGATCCGTTTGCCAGAAGACATTTTCTTCGAAAAAGATTCAGTCACTTACTTACAAGAAATGCCTGACCTAAAAAAAGCATTTGTAGTTGCTGATCCTGGGATGGTTCAATTTGGTTTTGTCGATAAAGTTTATTCGCAATTAGACCTCAGGCCAAATCAAGTAAAAATCTCGCTTTATGGAACAGTTGCCCCTGATCCAACGTTAGGTCAAACAATTGAAATTGCTAAACAAATGCATCAATTTAAGCCAGATACGATCATTGCGATCGGTGGTGGTTCTGCACTTGATGCTGCTAAGATCGCTCGTTATATCTATGAATATTCATACGATAAAGAAGGCTTCTTAGATGATCAAGAAAAGGTCAGTGCTTTATTCGTTAAGTTACAACAGAAGTTTATGGATATCAGGAAACGGATCGTAACCTTTAAACATCAAACGCATACTAAGATGGTAGCTATCCCCACGACTTCGGGAACAGGGTCTGAAGTTACCCCTTACGCTGTGATCACCGATGACCAAACGCACGTTAAATATCCGTTGACTGACTACGAGTTAACACCAGAAGTTGCGATCATTGATCCACGCTTTGCTTTAACAGTTCCAGCACGCACAGTTGCTTTATCAGGCTTAGATACCTTATCACATGCTTTGGAATCATATGTTTCCGTAATGTCATCTGAGTTTACCCGTCCATGGGCATTGCAAGCGATCAAATTAGTTTTTGAAAACTTGGAAGATTCATACAATTATCGAATCGAACATCGGACTAAGGGTGGCGAAAAGTCACGGGTCAATATGCATTATGCAGCTGCTTTAGCCGGCATGTCATTTGCTAATGCTTTCTTAGGTATCAACCATTCCTTGGCTCATAAGACTGGTGGAGAATTTGGTTTACCGCACGGATTGGCAATTTCGATCGCTATGAAACACGTTATCAAGTTTAACGGCGTTGATGGTAAGGTTAAACGGACACCATTCCCTCGTTATGAAGTTTATAGCGCACAAAAAGACTATGCTGATATTGCCCGTTATATTGGCTTACAGGGACAAAACGACCAAGAATTAGTTGATGCCTTGTGTGATAAGATCGATCAGTTAATGAAAGCCGTTGGAGTGACGCCGACCTTGTCTGCTAATGGCGTTACTAAAGAACAATTTGATGGTTCCTTAGATAAATTAGTTGATTTGGTTTATAACGATCAATGTACAGCAGTTAACCCACGCCAACCTAATTTGGCTGAGATCAAACAGTTACTCAAAAATCAATTCTAGATAGCAAAAAGTTTAAGGCACTTGTCCAAATTTGGTCAAGGGTCTTTTTTTAGGTTTTGCACAATTATTTTAAATAAAAAATTATTCGATTTCACTATACAAGATGTTGTATTAGTTCGTTACAGGATATACAATATACTGTAAATAAACTTTAAAAAGGGCAGTGATCGATGTGAGTATTAAAGTAATTAAACGTTCTGGTTTAGTGGATGACTATGATAGTAGTAAGATCTTTAACGCCCTTTTAAAGGCGGCCACAAGGACAGGCTACACAGTTGATAATCAAAAACTAACACCAGGGATCTTGCAGGACCTAAATGAAGTAACTAAAGTTGTCGATGAACAACTGCAAATGAGATATAGCGATGGAAACCTTAATGTTGATGTGATTCAAAGTGTCGTGATGGACCAATTATTGAATAGCCAACATAAAGATATTGCTAAAGAATACATTTCTTATGCTTCCAAACGTAAACAAGTACGTGAAGACATGATGAACACGGACAAGTCGATCAATAAAGTGTTAGATAAAGATCCCCAAGTAGTTAACGAAAATGGAAACCGGGATTCACGTAAACTACCAACACGCCGTGACTTAATTTCAGGTCAGGTTTTTCGTGCTAAGGGTTTGGAAATGTTACCGAAAGATATTCGTGAAGGTCATATCAAAGGCGATATCCATTTTCATGATTTAGATTTCAGTCCATTATTTCCATATACTAACTGTTGCAACGTTGACTTAGCTGACATGTTAAATAATGGTTTTCATATGGGTGAAGTTAAAATTACTAAACCACATTCGATCGGTGTTGCTGCGTCTTTGACCAGTGAGATCATTAGTTCAGTTAGTTTGTCCCAATATGGCGGGACCAGTATCCCAAATATCGATCGGGTCCTCGCTCCTTTTGCCAAGATGAATTATGACAAACATGTAGCAGAAGCTAAAGAATATAATGTTCCTGCAGTAAAAAAGTATGCGTGGGAATTAACTAAAAAAGATATTTATGAAGCAATGCAAGGCTTAGAATACAACATCAACAGTATCACTGCTAATTCAGCCCAAGTCCCATTTTCTACGATCTCATGTGGACAATCGACTAATAAATTTGGTAGAGAAATTCAAAAAGATATCTTAAAAGTCAGAGAAGCTGGATTAGGCGGTAAATCTGCTATTTTTCCAAAAATTGTTTTTACGATCACTAAGGGTATCAATTATGCGCCGGATGATCCTAACTATGACATTAAACGTGAGGCACTTAAATGTTCTAGTATCCGTGATTACCCGGACATTGTTTTTGCGGATAATATTTTGGAGATCACGGGCGGTAAGACAGAACCAATGACTAGCATGGGCTGTCGTTCTTTTCTCCCAACTTGGATCAATCCAGAAACTGGCAAAGAACAAGTTGCTGGTCGCTGTAATTTAGGGGTAGTTACTTTGAATATTCCACGGATCGCAATGGAAAGTAAGGGCGATAAAGATAAGTTCTGGAGAATTTTCAAGGAACGGGTGGAATTGGTCCATCGTGCGTTAAGATTTAGGATCCATCGTGTGCTACAGGCTAAACCAACTGATGCTCCGATGTTATATATGGAAGGTGCTTTAGGTCGTTTACAGCCAGATGACGATATCAAGCAGTTATTTACTGGTGGCCGAGCAACAGTTTCATTTGGCTACATTGGTTTATATGAAATGAATACTGTATTTTATGGTCCAGACTGGGAACATAATCAGTCAGCCATTGATTTTGCCCAAAATGTAGTTAGTTATATGCACGATAAATGTCTGGAGTGGTACCATGCTGAAGATTTCTTCTATTCGCTTTACAGTACACCAAGTGAAAGCTTGACTGATCGTTTCTGTCGCTTAGACAAGCAAAAATTTGGGGTAGTTGCTGATATTACTGACAAGGATTATTATCAAAATAGCTTCCATTATGATGTTCGTAAGGATGTCACACCGTTTGAAAAGGTGAAGTTTGAGGCACCTTACCAGCATTTGGCAACGGGCGGTTTTATCACCTATACGGAGTTACCCGATATTTCACATAACCTTTCTGCCTTAGAGGCTGTTTGGGACTATGCTGATGAAGTCGGGATCGGTTATTTGGGAACGAACGTGCCAATGGATACTTGCACTAACTGTAATTTCCATGGTCAATGTATTGAGACTAATAAGGGGTGGAAGTGTCCACAATGTGGGGCAACAGAGGGGTTGCAGATCGTACAGCGCCTTTGTGGTTATTTAGGTGAGATCAATACGCGGCCAGTCGTCAAAGGGCGGATGAAGGAAATGGAACACCGCGTTCACCACAACCTTTCGCAATTGGGTGTGACGATGCAAGCTGAGCATGTAATTAAAAGAGAGTGATTGCTTGGAAATACAAGGTAAAGTTGCAAATTACCATGCCATGAAGAAACGTTTGGGCATTGTAGCGGATGTCAAATTGGCTGATATGGCAAATGGTGAAGGGGTTCGAACGACGGTCTTTGTTTCTGGCTGTTTGTTTAATTGTTACAACTGTTTTAATCAAAAACTCAAGGCTTTTAATTACGGGAAGGATAACGCTGATTCGATCAAAAAAGGACAACATGTTGATGCTGAGTTTCCCCGTTATTATGATCAAGAATTGGAAGATAAAATCATTGAGAGTTTAAAGCCAAATTATATTTCAGGGATCACCTTACTGGGTGGCGAGCCATTTATGAACACAAATATCACGGTTCCTTTATGCGAGCGGATCAGAAAAGAATATGGTAGTTCAAAAACGATTTGGTCGTGGACAGGCTATGAATGGGAAGAATTGATGCAAATGATCCAACTTGATTTTCCCTTGTCCAAACAGCAAAATAAACTGGTGCATTTGATCGATATTTTAGTCGATGGTCGTTACGTTGATAGTATCCGTCAGGAAGATTTAAAAAATAATCCGCAAGGGATCAATTTTCGTGGTAGTACTAACCAGCGGATCATAAAAGTTCCACAGTCTTTAGCACAAAATCAAATCATTGAACGTACGGATCTGTATGAGGATGAAAAAATCGTAGCTCGCGATCGCGATTTTAAGAAAATTAAAAGATAGAAATAAGGGAGGCTGGGACAAAACAATATCCCAGTCTCTCCTTTTGCTAAAAATAATCAAATTATCGCTTGTAATTTTTATAGCATAAACGCGTTTCAAA
>DXAP01000109.1 GCA_019116985.1 Candidatus Ligilactobacillus excrementavium
TGATGTTTTTGTTTAAACTTTAGGTGGTCCAAAATTGCTATGCTCCTTTTGGTTTCGTCACTTAAAGTCTAGCAATTTTGGGCTTTTTTGTTAACTTATTTTAAAATGTTACGAACTAGCACCACGCGTATTAAGGATTAATATTATTGCCGAAAACCTGAGTAGATGCAAACAATTTCTGCGAAGATTAGAAAAAGTTAATATAAAACACTAATGAAAAGTGTTGCATTTTCTAAGCAAAAACTAATAACTGCACTAAAAATTTATTAAATAATTAGTTTTTAGGTATTAAGTAGTAGAAAAGTTGAAAAAGTGTGGTAAAATAATGGTTACGGTATCATTACTGATAAAACAGTGTTTAACAAAAAAAGGTGGAAGGAGAGAAGAAATATGCCAAGTGGAATTTTCATAGTAGCTCAATGTGAGCGTTTTAGTTTAGAATTGGATTTAAATAAATTGATTATTTCACAATATTTCTCCGATCATTGCCGGTCTGACAGAAAATTTCAGCTTTCTATGTTAGAGGTTTTAAGCTTCTTAGACATTGTAGATAAATTTAATACGGAACAAGAAAAAGTCTATCATGAAAACGTCGATTCCCATTGGTGTCATCGTTTGTTAAGATACATTGAGGAAAGTTATCTAGTTAAAGAAATCGAATTAAGCTAATTTGTAAAATACGTCAAAAATTTTCTTGCTTTTTTTTAGTATTCAATTTAAACTTAATCTAATATTTAAAAGTCAATTACACTAAGTAGCTATTTTATCTGGGTGTCAGGAAGTTGGTGGGCGCTGCGAACCAATCAGGATAAATGTGCGAAATACCGTAATACTGATGACACTGGGTAATAACTAGAATCCATTATCTTCTAGTGAGTGGTGTGTTTGTGTACACACAAAGTGGGTGGTACCACGGTTAAAACCGTCCCTATTGCAATATAGTCTGCAGTAGGGACGGTTTTTTTGTGCCTTAGAAAGGAATCTAAGTATGTTAAGAACGACAAACGGGGGTATTGCCCGATATTAGTCAATTAGTTGATGTCAGAAATAATACAATTAAAAGAGGTTAACTAAGATGACAAGAAAAAATTTTAAATTAGGATTAGTTGAAGCAGCGCTTATTTTGGTAGTAGTCCTTGCAATCATGGGTTATGGAATGATCGGGTTAAAATTATCACCACAGGTCCCAATTTTATTAGCTATGACCATAGTAATATTTTGGGCCAAAATTAAAGGTGTCAGTTGGGACGATATTAATGACGGGATCCAAGATGGGATCAGCAAAGGAATCATACCGATCGTAATGTTTATTTTGATCGGTGTGATGATCAGTACCTGGATCGCGGCGGGGACGATCCCGACTTTAATGGTTTATGGTTTTAAAGCTTTAAATGCCCACTGGTTTTTGCCAACAGTTTTTCTGGTTTGCGCAGCTGTGGGTGCGGCGGTAGGAAGTTGTTTTACGGTCGTTTCTACGGTCGGGATCGCCTTTTTTGGGATCGGAGTGACGATGAATTTTGATCCAGCTTTGATTGCAGGTGCGATCGTTTCTGGTGGGATCTTTGGCGATAAATTATCTCCTTTATCCGAAACTAATAATTTGTCTGCGGCTGTCACTGACGTCAGTTTATTTGACCACATGAAGACGATCTTGTGGTCAACGCTGCCAGCGGCTTTGCTTGCAACGGTCATTTTTGCTTTTCTCGGCATGGGACATGACCAAGCTGATCTTTCACGAATTAGTATTACTGTAGCAGCTTTGAATAGTAATTTTAATGTTTCATTTTTTACTTTAATACCGATTATCTTAATTTTCATTTGCGCTTTTCTTAAAATGGGTGCCATTCCGACAATGCTGTTGAATGTGTTGATTTCAACAGCTTTAATGGTCGTTAATAGTGGTAAGCTAAGTATGAAAAAAGTTTCTGATATTATTATCAAAGGATATGTTGCACATACAGGTAATAAAGAAGTTGATCTTTTATTGTCACGTGGTGGGATCGATAGTATGATGTCAACTGTTGCCTTGATCGTGTTGACTTTAGCGCTTGGGGGGTTATTGGTGCACTTTGGGTTAGTAGCCACTGTTATGGAACCCTTGGCTAATAAATTAAATAGCCCTTTGAAGTTGGTCTCAGCTGTACTGGCAGCATGTATTGGTGTAAATTTATTTGTTGGGGAACAATTTTTATCGATCATTTTGCCAGGGAGAGCATTTAAGCAGACTTTCCAAAATCGTGGCTTGTCTGCTGGTGCTTTAGGCCGTGTACTTGAAGATGGTGGAACGGTGATCAACTACTTAGTACCTTGGGGTGTTGGTGGTGTTTTTATTGCCAATACTTTAGGTGTTCCAACATTAAACTATCTCCCATTTACGTTCTTTATTTTATTATGTCCTGTGTTCTCACTGTTGAGTGCAATAACGGGGATCGGTCTGCAAAAAGAGGCAGCCTGAATGTATTAGTTAAAATTAAAATAACTCTAATTAATAATAGACTATGACAAACATTTTACTAAAAGTTTGCCATAGTCCTTTTTTACTTAAAATCTGTTATCGGTAACATTGTTAATATGGCGCGAACCTTGTCAGAACGGGCGAGAAAACGATTGCTAGTAGTTTTTCGCAATGCTATTATAAGTTGCGTAAATATAGCGTTAACATTATTGACTAAATAATGATCAGCTAGTCATTAGGTAAGGTTATTGACTTAGTAATTAAAATAGCAGGAGAAGAGGGGTTATTGGTCATGAAACGAATCTTTGAGGTTGACCCATGGAAAATCGTTACGCATTCTTTGGACAAAGATAACAAAAGACTACAAGAAAGTATTACGAGTATCGGAAATGAATATATGGGAATGCGTGGCATGTTTGAAGAAAAGTATTCAGGAGATACGCATCCAGGAATATATTTAGGTGGTATTTGGTATCCAGATAAAACTCGGGTTGGTTGGTGGAAAAACGGCTATCCCGAGTATTTTGGAAAGGTTATTAACGCCGTTGATTTTGTTAGTGTGGATATTCAACTTGATGGCCGTTCGATTGATTTAGCTCAAGATGAATTTTCAGATTTTACTTTGGAATTAGATATGAAACGTGGCTTGCTAAGTCGTAGTTTTATTATCCATCGAAACGATACTCAGGTCAAAGTTAAGTCAGAACGTTTTGTCAGTGTAGCATGCAAGGAACTATATGCTAATCGCTTACAGTTTGAAAATTTAGGAGAAAAACCCGTTGAGATCTGTGTAACTTCACTGCTTAATGCGAATGTCTTTAATGAAGATGCCAATTATGATGACCAGTTCTGGAATGTTTTGGATAAACAAGCCAAGCAACAAGTGCTAACAATGACAGCACAAACGATTAAAAATGACTTTGGGACGCCACGTTTTACGGTTGCTATGAAGGCTATACATCAGACTTATTTGAAATATCAAAATAATTTAGAAACTGCTAAGTCTGTTTCGGCCTGTTGGCGAGGTGAACTTTTTGCCAATGAGAAAGCCGAATTTGAAAAGAAAGTGATCGTGACTACTTCGCGTGATTATTCAAATCGCTCTGTAATGGAAGAGGCTGCAGAGAAATTGAGCAACAAACAAGCAGTACAGTCATTTGAACAACTATTAGCGGCTCATGTTTTAGTTTGGGCAAAGCGTTGGGAAAAATCTGACATTGTGATCGATGGTAATGACGAATCACAACAGGGGATACGTTTTAACTTATTCCAGCTATTCTCAACCTATTATGGTAATGATAGCCGGCTTAATATTGGACCCAAGGGTTTTACAGGTGAAAAATATGGTGGTGCCACTTATTGGGATACCGAGGCTTTTGCGGTGCCATTTTATTTGGGTGCGGCATCTAGCAAAGTTACCAAGAATCTATTACAGTATCGCCATAATCAATTGGATGGAGCCTACCATAACGCCAAACAGCAGGGATTAGCTGGTGCATTGTTTCCAATGGTGACCTTTAATGGGATCGAATGCCATAATGAATGGGAAATCACCTTTGAAGAGATCCACCGAAATGGTTCGGTTGCGTACGCTATTTATAATTACACACGTTACACAGGTGACCAAGAATATGTTCATCATAAGGGTTTTGATGTTTTAGTTGGGATCGCGCGTTTTTGGGCTGATAGGGTCCATTATTCAACGCGAAAGGATCAGTACATGATTCATGGTGTGACTGGACCTAATGAATACGAAAATAATGTTAACAATAATTGGTACACCAATATGTTAGCCAAATGGTGTTTACAATACACAGAAAAAATCGCACAAGAAGTGTCTGAAGAAAAAATATCCGACTTGCGTGTGGCTGACGCAGAACGACAAAGATGGGCTGAAATCAGTGAGAAAATGTATTTGCCTTATGATAAAAAATTAGGTGTCTTCGTACAACATGATACTTTCTTGGATAAAGATCTAACACCAGCTAAAGACTTACCGCAAGATCAGTTACCACTCAATCAACATTGGTCTTGGGATCGTATTTTACGTTCACCATATATTAAACAAGCTGATGTTTTGCAGGGGATTTATTACTTTATCGACCAGTTTAGTGAAGCGCAAAAAAGAAGAAACTTTGACTTTTATGAACCATTAACAGTACATGAATCTAGTCTATCAGCCGCAACGCATTCGATCTTAGCCGCTGACCTGCATAAAGAGGAAAAAGCGTTTGAAATGTATTCGCGCACAGCACGGCTTGATCTAGACAACTACAATAATGATACTGAAGATGGTTTGCACGTTACTTCTATGACAGGTTCTTGGTTAGCGATCGTGCAGGGCTTTGCAGGTATGCGGGTCAGCGATGATAAATTACATTTAGCTCCATTTGTGCCACAAGAATGGAAAGGCTATTCTTTCAGGCTTAATTTCAGAAATAGATTACTCAGTGTTGTTGTTGGCGCAAAAAGGACTGAATTGACCTTACTTGCAGGTGCCCCACTAGAGGTTATTTTAAATGGTGAACCGGTCATAGTTAAAATGGAGGAAAGTTAGAAAATGAAGGGCGTGTTGTTTGATTTAGACGGTATTTTGACTGATACGGCAAAATTTCATTTTGCTGCCTGGAGTCGTTTAGCTCAAGAAGAATTAGGAGTTATTTTACCAGCAGAATTCGAGTCTGAGCTAAAAGGGGTCAGCCGAGTGGACTCATTGGTACGCATTATGGACTATGCTGGGATCATGAATAACTATTCTCCAGCAGAAATAAAAAAATTAGCTAATAAAAAAAATGATTATTACGTTAAAGCTATTAGTAGCTTAACTCGAGAAGATATTTTACCCGGCATCACTGAATTTTTAGATGAATTAACAGAACACCAAGTTGCCTGTGCAATTGCTTCAGCTTCTAAAAATGCGCCACTGATCCTAAAAAATTTAGGTTTAAGTGATTACTTTGCAGCAATTGCGGACCCAGCTAAAGTTGCCCATGGCAAACCCGCACCAGACATATTCCTAGCAGCGGCTGATACATTAGGGATCGACCCCAAGGAGTGTGTAGGGATCGAAGATGCAGTTGCTGGTGTGACAGCGATCAAGGCGTCTGGAGCATTGGCGATCGGTGTGGGAGATACCCAAGAATTAAAAGAAGCTGATATTGTTGTTCCAACAACAAATGAGCTTGACTATAAATTGTTGACGCAAACATTTGCAAAAAAATATTAAAAAGTATAAAAATGACTGACAGTTTTACTGGCAGTTATTTTTAGTTAGTTTCTAATAGTGTTTTGAAAGAACCATTAGAAATTATATTGAAGGAATTGTCAAAAGACTTTATGATAATAAATAGGAACTAAATGTTAGGATAAGTTAATTTTAAAGAGGGAGTTATTAATGACGACTTTAAAGGACGTGGCAGATCAGGCGCATGTTTCACGAATGACGGTTTCACGTGTGATCAACCATCCTGACAAAGTGACTGAGGAAGTTAAGCAGTTAGTTTATCAGGCAATGCATAGTTTGGATTATCATCCAAATGCGATGGCACGAGCGTTAGTTAATAATCGTACACAAATCATTAAGTTGCTAGTTTTAGAAGAAATGACGACTGTTGAACCTTATTATATGAATTTATTGACGGGGATTTCAAAGGAATTAGAAGAGCATCAGTATGCATTGCAACTGGTGACTGAAAATAGTTTTGAAATTGGTACTTGTGATGGGTACATTATTACAGGCATGCGTGATGAAGATTATCAGTGGATCAAAGAATTGAAGTTACCATTTGTTTTGTTTGGTGAAAATCGCTATGGATATGACTTCGTTGATTCTGATAATAAAATGGGTGGACAAATTGGTACACGATATGCGATTCAAAGAGGATACAAACATTTAATATATGTTGGGATCGATTTGGCCGAGCCATTTGAGTATTCACGTGAAGCTGGATATATCCAGGTAATGCAAGAAAATGGACTTGAACCGCAAATCATTCGGAGTACCAATCATTCGACGCAAGTGCAAAATTATATCACGGAACACTGGGAGGAATTTGAGGAAAATACTGTTTTTATTTGTGCTTCAGATCGTTTGGCTTTGGGGACTGAACGGGCAATTTTAACACAAAAAGGTAGTATCCCTGATCAATATGGTGTTATTGGACATGATAGTGTTTTTTTGGACCAAGTGGCTTTCCCTAAATTAACTACTATCAAACAAGAAGTCGGTAAAATGGGGGGACTTTGTGCCAAAATGTTACTAGATAAAATCAATAATGGTAACCAAGCACAAGGTAAATGTGTGATCGATCCACAATTGGTTATTAGAGGAACCACAAAATAGATAATATTTAGTAATTATATACATTCAGTGAGACAAAAGATGTTTTGAAACACGTTTAAGGGCTGTCGATTTAACCCATTTAATGGGATAGATCGGCAGTCCTTTTAGAATTACACAGCTAGTTATGTCCCGGCTCCTTTTTACTGTCATAATATGCTAATAAATCCTGTTATCGATAACATCTGAGATTAGCTTGCTTTATACGATAGGATTATTTAAATTTAAAATAGATAAATTAGGGAGGCTACAAAAATGAAAGCAGTTTCTAATGGTGAGAGGATTATTTATCAGATTTATCCAAAGAGCTTTATGGATTCAAATCATGATGGGATTGGTGATATAAATGGTATTACTTCGCGTCTAGACTATCTAAAGGCGTTGGGCATCAATACATTATGGTTGAACCCGATTTTTGTGTCTCCACAAGTTGATAATGGTTATGATGTATCAAATTATTTTATGGTCGATCCGACTTTAGGTACGATGGAGGATTTTGATAATTTAGTTAATGCTGTCCATGAGCGGGGAATGGAATTGATTTTAGACTTTGTTTTGAACCATACTTCAGACCAACACCCGTGGTTTAAAGATGCGATTTCAAATCCACATAGCATTTACCGTGATTATTACTTATGGCAAAAAGGACAAGATGGTCAATTACCGAATAACTGGGGTTCATTTTTTGGAGGTAGTGTATGGGAAAAAGATCCAGCTGGTAGTGAAGAATATTATTTCCATCTTTTCGCTAAAGAAATGCCCGATTTAAACTGGGCTAACCATGAGTTACGCCAAGCAATGCTTGATATTGCTAAGTTTTGGCTAAATCATCAAGTTGATGGCTTTAGATTAGATGCTTTTATACATACAGCTAAAGCCAATTTTGAGCAAAATGTCTTTTCGGACGACTTAAATAAACCACAGCTAGCAGAAGAATACTATGCAAATATGCCCCAAGTTCAAGCATACTTGTCAGAATTTATTCACGCGCTAAAGGAGATCAAGCCAGATATCTTTATTTTAGGCGAGGCTGCTAGTGCAGATATTGATTTAGTAGAAAGTTATACAGATCCTAACCGTTCAATGTGTGATAGCGTGGTGACTTTCCGATATTTTTCAGATGATGACCAACAGAAATTTATATCGCAATTACCGCAAGAAGGGCAGCCACATCATTTAGATATTGTGAAATTGAAAAAAACAATGGTCGAATGGCAGACTGCTTTACAGGATTGGAGTTATCCAACTTTATATTGGAGTAATCATGATCTCCCACGGATCTTAAATAAATTAATGGTGGGTCCTGATCACCAAAAAGACCTTGCCAAGATGTTGGCAGTATTGATGTATTTGCAACGTGGAATCCCGTGTATTTATTATGGTGAAGAATTAGGGATGACTGCTGGCAAAATAGCTGATCCGACTGACTTTGAAGATCCATTTGCTTTAGAGTTTATGGAAGTTGGTTTAAAACAAGGTTTTGATAAAGAAGAATTGTTAGCAAGTTTGTCAGCTAGTCATAAGATGGGTGCACGTAGTGTAATGCAGTGGACTGATGGTGTATATGCTGGTTTTTCTGATGAGCGACCATGGTTAAATGCAAATGGCAATGACGTCAGTGTTTTGCTAGAAAAACAAGATCCGAATAGTATT
>DXAP01000110.1 GCA_019116985.1 Candidatus Ligilactobacillus excrementavium
TTGTCAGGCACACCTAGTCCGGTTAAATTTTGCCAGCAATTATTAAGCTTGTTGCCCAGTGATGTCACGCTATCAAAAGAATTCGTTGAGACACAGTTAAATGAACTGGCGGAGTATGATCTATCTATGCATCCAGAAAAAATATTAAATCGGCCGTTACATTTTTGGCATGGAAATGCCGATGAAAAAGTCCCCTGTGATTTAACGGAACAATTTGGTGAATTAACAAAGGATGATCCTCAAGCACAAAATGTGACGATGCATATCAGTGATGGGGCTCAACATAAACTTTCTTACGCTGTAACACAGGAAATGGTTCAACGATTTGTTAGTTATTTGCAATAAAAGGAGTTTGAGATATATGAACGAAAAAGCAAGAACTACACAAGAGATCAAAGATGATATTCTCGCTCATTTACAGACAGTGATCGACCCAGAACTAGGAATAGATATTGTTAATTTAGGCTTGATCTATAACATTGAGCTAGATGATGATGGAACATGTCTGATCGAAATGACATTAACAACTATTGGCTGCCCATTAACAAATATTTTGGCGGATATGGTTGAATCTGCTTTAAAAGATGTCAAAGAGATCAAAGATGTGGACGTTGAGTTTATTTGGGAACCCGAATGGACGATCGACCGTATGACCCGCTATGCTAAAATGGCTTTAGGTATTCATTAATTTAAAGGGAGTTACATGGTTTGTTTAGAAATAAAACATTTTTAACAATTTTAAATGCTTGTTTAGCGTTTTTTGCTGTATTTATTTTTTTTCAAGTCCAACAACGTGATATCGTGATCAGACTAAATGATCATAATTTATCAAGGGATACCTATCAAGTTGAACTTAAGCAAAATTTGACGGCTGCGCAAATCAATCAAAAATTAAAGGATTCAGACCAAGTGGATGATATTCAAGTTCATTATCGGCCTAAAGGTCCATCTAAGTTGACTTATTTTTACGGTAAAGGTTCTTACGCAACTACACCGATGATTTCAGGGAGCTTTTTTTCTAAAAATGATTTTGCTTCAGATCTAAGTGTGGCAGTTGTCGGACAAAATTTGAAATCAAAATTGTATACCCCGAAAGATCAGGCCTATCTGAGATTAAACGATAAATATGTTCCAGTTATTGGGGTAATGGGAGAAAAGCTTGATTCTAACTTAGATAATCAAATTTTTCTTGCACCTTCTAAAGAAAAAATTAAAAAGATGAAGGCTGATCAATATAACATCCTGATCGATGGTTCCAAGGAATTAAAAGAATCTACTGTCAAATCGATATTACCAGTTAAAAAAATTCATAAAAGTCATTTGCAACAATTTGTTATGACAAATTGGGAATGGATAACAGCACATTGGCTTGAACTTGTCGGATTATTGGCAATTATTGCAGCTTTAGTTGTTGAAATTTTCTTATGGCGCTATACGTCACAACGTTTTTATGCGCATGCTATTAAATCTGGCGTCAGGTCAGATCAACTTGAATTAAACGAATGGGCCAGTTATTCATTGTTTAATGGTTTAGGTTTTTTAGCGGGAGCTTTTATTGGAGGATTAACTTTTAGTTTACAAAGTTATGGACCATTAGTGTCATATTTAGCAGTTAGTTTCGTATTATCAAGTTTATTATTTAAATTCGCAGTTAAAAGAGGTATTAAAAAAATTAAATGAAGTTACCACAAGATTTTGTAGTTAAATACGGCCAGTTGTTAGGTGATAAATCTGATGATTTTTTTGCTAGTTTTGATCAACCTTCAGAAAAGGGGTTTAGGATCAACCCCCTTAAAGATAACCCTAAAAAAATTCAGTATTCCCTAAAGCAGCCAGTAGAATATACAAGAACTGGTTATTATGGTAATGTCAGCGGTAAATCGTTGGAGCATCAAAGTGGCTATGTTTATAGTCAGGATCTAAGTGCAATGTATGTAGCTGAAAATGTGACAATTTCAGCCGATAGTAAGATTTTAGATCTTTGTGCTGCGCCTGGAGGTAAATCTACGCAAGTGGCCTCTTTAATGAATAATCATGGCCTGTTGGTTTCTAATGAGATCAATCATTCACGTGCTAAGATCTTAGCTGAAAATGTTGAACGGATCGGTGCTAAAAATGTGATCATTTTAAATGAATCTCCAGCAAAACTAGAGAATGTTTTTAAGGGATATTTTGATCAGATTTTAGTCGATGCTCCATGTTCTGGCGAGGGAATGTTTCGTAAAGATCATAACGCAACGTCGTATTGGAGTAAGGACTATCCGCAACAATGTGCCTTGAGGCAAAAAGAAATTTTAGCTTCTGCTTATCAAATGTTAGCGCCAGGTGGGAGTATAATTTATTCAACATGCACTTTTTCTCCAGAAGAAGACGAACAAATTATAGCTTGGTTGATAGAACAATATCCAACCCTGCAGATCCAACCAGTGAAAAAATATCAGGGGATGGATGCAGGACAGCCAGATTTTGCTAATGGCGATCCTAATTTAAGTAAAACTGTCCGTCTTTGGCCGCATCGTTTTAGAGGCGATGGACATTTTATTGCGAAGCTAACAAACTTGACAGATGAGGTAGAGACGAAAAAACCAAAGAAAAAAAGTAAAAAGAAAAAACAACGGCAAACAAAAAACTTAACGGATGAACAATCTAAGTTATGGGAAGAATTCGCTCGAGGTTTAACTAGTGAATTACGTTTTAATGATCGAGATCTACGTTGTTATGGTGACCATCTCTATTTTTATCATCATGAATGGCCTGATATATCTCGTTTGAAATTTATGCGTCCTGGTTTATTGTTGGGCGAATTTAAAAAGAAACGTTTTGAACCAGCTTATACATTGGCACTGGCACTACAACCGCAAGAATTTGCACAAACTTTAATTTTATCTAAGACAGAGTGGGCTTCTTATGTACATGGCGATACAGTTCAACTACACGATGAAATTTCTAACGGATGGAAACTTTTGTTATGTGACGGTAAGCCGTTTGCATTTGGAAAAGTAGTAAATAAAACAGTAAAGAACTTCTTTCCAAAAGGATTGAGATTTAGCCAATGATTAGTTTTGTATATTACAAAATTTAATTATTAATTTGGTTAGACTTTAAGGCAATAAAAAACCTACATGCCGGTATAAATT
>DXAP01000111.1 GCA_019116985.1 Candidatus Ligilactobacillus excrementavium
GACTTAAATCCATATTTTGATTTAGCAAATGGAATGGTCACTGAAAGTAAACAATTAACTGCGGACCAATTCGCACAGATCCAGGAAAGCTTTAGCCAAGGGATCACGGTTTATCACCAAAACTTGGATAAGTTGGAAAAAGCAGCTGCTCCAGTAATGATCATTGGACCACATAAGCAGTTAGTTAAAGCTTATCGCGATTTTGTAGCGGGCTGTGAACAAATGCATGCAAGCATTGATTATTCTGGACAAACAATTAATGCCCAAGCTTTTAAAGATTCAGAAAAAGCTCAGTCTGATGCTATGGACCATGTTAATGCGCATGTTAGTCGGATCATGCAAAAAGTCGGCTAAAACCTAAAAAAACATCTTCCTTGTCATTGGTCATGACATTAGGAAGATGTTTTTTGTTAGTTATTGGCAGAAACAGAGCTTGCTCGTGGCGACTGTTTTTGGTAATTTTTAACAACATCCAAGAATTCTTGGCCATATTTTGCTAATTTTTGTTGGCCGACACCTTTGATCTCTAACATTTGGTCAAAATCTTCCGGTAAGACACGACACATCTCATGGAGAGTTTGATCAGAGAAGATCACGTAAGGTGGTACATTTTGTTTCTCAGCAAATTCATAGCGTAAGGATCGGAGTTGCTCAAATAATTCAGAGTCTTCAGGATTTGCACTATTACTTTTGATAAGTGCAACTCTACGTGTAACTGTACTTTGCCCACGTAAGATCTGTGCCCCTAGCTCGGTTAAATGTAATGTTGGATATTGTGGGTCAGGTAAAGTCAAATAGCCACTGGCTGTTAAATAGTCGATCAATTCCTCGATTTGGGCAGCTTTTTGTTGATGCATGATCCCATAAGTCGATAAGTCGTTTAATCCGAGTTCTAAAACTCGTTTAGCCTTGGAGCCAGCTAGGACTTGAGCGACTAGCTTTTTACCATAGCGTTGGTGCATTCGCATTACACACGACAAGATCTTTTGAGTTGTAACTGTAATGTCAGTTTCTTCTCGCTCATCGGTACAGTTTGAACAGGTACCGCATGCCTTCATGTCTTGACCAAAATAGTTAACGATGAACTGTTGTAAACAATTTTGAGTATTAACGTAATTGACCATGCTTTGAATATTGTGGTAAATAACTTCTTTATGTTTATCATCTGCGTCAGAATTTTCAGCAAATAAGCGCTGGATCTGCATGTCTTGGGCAGAGTAGAGCAAAATAGCTTCTGCGTTTGCGCCGTCACGTCCGGCGCGGCCAGCTTCTTGATAATAGGCCTCTAAGCTTCCGGGAGCTTGGGCATGAATGATATAACGTACATTACTTTTATCGATCCCCATACCAAATGCATTGGTTGCTACGATCACGGACAAACGGTCAAACAAGAAATCTTCTTGATTTTGTTTTTTTACTGCTTCGGGTAATCCAGCATGATAAACTGCAGCTTTTAATCCGGCTTTTTTCAACATGGAGCCGATTTGTTCAGCCTTTTTACGGGTCGCTGCGTAGATAATACCGGCAGAATTTTGGTTAGCTTTCACGTAACGCAAGATATAATCATTTTTATTTTGCCCTTTAACTACTTTAAAAGCTAAGTTAGGGCGAGCAAAGCCAGTTTTGATCTCATTGTCAGTCGGGATATTTAGTCGGGCCATAATGTCTTGGGCGACCTGCGTAGTTGCCGTTGCTGTTAGGGCGATGATCGTTGGCTGTGATTTTATTTGTGGTAAAATGGAGCTTAATGATAAATAGCTTTTACGAAAATCATGTCCCCACTGAGAGATACAATGTGCTTCATCGATGGCGATCAAAGACACATCCAAGCGTTGGAGCTGGTTCATGAAACCTGGCTGTTCCAATCGTTCTGGGGCAATGTATAAGAGTTTTAATTGTTTGTTAGTGGCTGCCGCTAGGATTTGGCGCGTTTCGTTCCAATCTTGGGAACTATTGATAAAACCGGCTGTGATACCACTATCTTGTAATGAGTCGACCTGGTCTTTCATTAGCGAGATCAAGGGGGAAACAACCAAGGTCAAACCATTTAATAAAAGTGCTGGGACTTGATAGCACAGGGATTTTCCACCACCAGTCGGCATGATCGCCAGTGTGTTTTGACCGTGGAGTACTTGATCGATGATCCGTTTTTGTCCGGGGCGGAATTCAGTATAGCCATAGTATTTTTCTAAAATATCTTGGGGAGTCAAATCAAAGCTCCTTTCTAAAACTTTCATCTTAAATTTTAGCATTTTATATAAGAAAGTTTTAGACTTGAAGACTAAAAATTAAAAGGGGAGTGAAAAAATTGACGGATCATGATCTACAGATCTTAGTTGAGCAGTTGTCACAGCGTTACTTTTTAAGGCCATTTAAACATCAGGCTGTGTTTAATAAACGTTTACGGACGACAGGTGGTCGCTATGTTTTGCAAAATCACGACATTGAGATCAACCCTAAGATGCTGACTGAACATGACCAAGAAACGTTAGAAGGTGTCATTAAGCATGAACTCTGTCATTATCATTTACATCTAGCAGGTGCAGGTTATAGACATCGTGATGTTGCATTTAAACGTTTATTGCAAGCTGTGGGCGGTTCACGTTATGCTCCAAGTCCACAAGAAAAAAAGCACCCACGGATCAAGTATTTATATGTTTGCCAAGGTTGTGGACAAACTTATCCGCGGGTCCGACGTGTGAATACACAACGCTATGTTTGTTCACGTTGTCAGGGAAAATTGCGATTAGCCAAAGAAATTGGCCCAAAGTAAGTGAAGATAAAAATTGATTTATATGAGCAGCATGATAAATAAAAAAACTATTGCAGTTTTAAATGCCATTTGATATAATGATATTTGTTGTCGCGGGTATGGCGGAATTGGCAGACGCGTCAGACTAAGGATCTGGTGGGCATTGAGCCCGTGATGGTTCGAATCCATTTACCCGCATCTTAAAGCCGTGGGAAACTGAAAAGTTTTTCACGGTTTTTTCGTAAAAAAAGTAAAGTAACTGCGTGACATCAATTCAGTAAGTTTTTCAAATGGTGGGCATTTTCCGAAACATGGAAAAGCCATGATCAGTCTTTTTTGTCAGTTACTGAGCAAATAAACATGGGGTGCAAAAGATGAAAAATATAACAGCAAAAGCCTGGGCCGAATATTTTCCGCCACGAGTGGTTGATAATAATGAACTAAGTTCTGTGATGGATACATCCGACGAGTGGATCATTGCACATACGGGAATCGAATCACGCCATATTGCGATCGATGAAAACACATCTGAAATGGCGACTAAGGTCGGGCAACAACTGTTGAAAAGGGCAGGACTTTCAGCTGATCAAATTGATATGATCATTGTGTCAACGATCTCACCAGATGCTTTGACGCCTGCGACGGCCGCGATAGTCCAGGCAAACTTACAAGCAACTAATGCGTTTGCGTTTGACATCTCAGCGGCTTGTGCAGGCTTTGTCTTTGCTTTAAGTACCGCGGAGAAGTTTATGAGAAATGGTTCCTATCAGAACGTGATGGTGATCAGTGCAGAAAACAATTCCAAGATGCAAGATTTTAAGGATCGCACGTCAGCCGTCTTTTTTGCCGATGGTGCAGCGGGGATGATTTTATCGCAAACAACTAATGAACAAGAAGAGATCTTTGTAGCCGAAAAATTGTGTACATCAGGTAATGACCAAGTTATTCACAGTGGACGAATCGCCCCATTAACCAAGATCAGTTCTTCCAACTATCCTCATCTAGATGCTTTTTATCAAGATGGGCGAGAAGTGTTTAATTTTGTAACTCAAACAGTGATAACACATATGACTGATTTTTTGCAGGAACAAAAAATCAAGCCAAAACAACTTGATTTAGTCGTTACTCATCAGGCTAATTTGCGTTTGATCGAAAAAATTGCGCAGGCACTTTCTTTACCACTTAGTCGTTTTGGGATAAATGTGACTGATCATGGTAATACGTCTTCGGTTGGAATTCCGTCAGTTTTAGCCGAACAACTAGATCAGCGTGATCAAGTTGGATTGACCTTGCTCAGCGGTTTTGGAGCAGGTCTGGCATATGGCAGCTTGTTGCTAGATTTTTCAGACTGTGGCCAAAAATAAAATTTGAATAAAAAAAGATCTAACGTTTACTGAGCATATCCTTCAATAAAACGTTAGATCTTTTTTATTTAACTGATTGTTTTAATAACCATAGGCTCCGTATGATCCATTATCACTAGTTTGCCCATAGGTGCCTTGACCAGTTTGACTTTGGTCATTGCCATAACTCTGTCCTTGGCCTGAAGTGGATTGATCTTCAGAACCCATCGTGCTGCCTGGTGAACCATCGCTTTCGACTGGATTACTGAATTCTTCAGTCGTAGGCTGCAACTCTAATTGTTCGCGGATCCGGTCAGAAGCTTTTTTCTTTTCTTCTTTTGAAGCGATTTGGTAAGAAGCGCCGCCAAGCATTGCGTCATCACCACGTAAAGTGTAAGAATCGACTTTTTTACCTGCATTCTTGTAGTTACTTTCGATCGACATCATGTCATTATAACTTAAGTCAGTTTTCATATTGGTCTGGATCGATTTGAGCAAGTCTTGGAAACGACTGATCGAAGAAACGCTAACTGCCTGATCAATGATTGCCTGAATGACTTGTCTTTGACGTTTTTGACGTCCATAGTCACCTTGAGGATCATCATACCGCATTCGAGAGTATGCCAAAGCTTCCTTACCACTTAACTTAACTTTCTTACCTTTAGTAACGTCAGCATCGCTATACTTAAATGTTAAAGTTGGATTGACCGTGACCCCACCAAGTGCGTCAACGATCTTAGTAAGACCGCCCATGTTAACTAATACATAATAGTCGATTGGAACATGCAGGGTGTTTTGGACGGTTTTGATCGCCGTTGAGACCCCGCCAATCGTATAAGCAGTATTGATCTTATCGTAAGAATTATCAGAACCTGCGATCTTAACTTCAGTATCACGTGGGATACTGGTCAAAGTAACATGACCCTTATCAGGGTTAACAGTCGCCACGATCAAAGTATCAGTTCTTCCTTTATCTGAACGACCAAGATCGCCGGTATCAGTTCCCAAGATCAATAATGAAAAAGGTTTTTTATTTTTGATCACGTCAGAAACATTGCGCATTTTTTTAACATTTGACTCTGTATAAGTGTTATCTAAAGTATTTTTAGCAGAATGTAACATATGATAGCCATATGCAGTTCCACCGTAAATTATAACTAGGCAAAGCGCTAAAAGGATCGCACAGATCTTTTTACGCAATGTATGTTGCTTTTTGTATTGGTGTGAATTTCCATTATCTTGTCGACGAAGAGGAGTATCATAATATTCTTCTTCGTCTTGCTTGTGTTTATTGGCCATATGTGACTCCTTTGTGTAATCTCAAACATAAGTGAATTATACACTTTAGCGCCATTTTTTGAAATAAAATGTTAGTCTTTTGAGAAAATTTAAAACTTTTCAAAATCATGCTGGTTTGAAAAAAGTGGGAAATTACGTATTGAAAGGGTAAGAAAAGCGAAAATCTGCTTTCTTTTCATGAAAATAAAAGGCGTGTATACTTATATGGTAGGTTATTTTGCAACACTTTTAGAGAGAAGAGTTTATTTTGAATATTTTTTTGCATAGTATTTCTGGTGTGATCATTATTTTAATTTTGATCATCGTGGGTTATGTACTTGCTGCTATGGGATGGTTTCCAGGTTCTACTGACAAATTGATCGCCAAATTAGTTACGCAGCTTGCATTACCGTGCTATATGATCGACACGATCACGAGTAAGTTCACTTCACATGAGTTGATATCGATCGTGCCTGATTTGGTTTTCCCTGTACTTTCGATGTTGATCTTGATGGTGATCGCCGTGTTGTTTGCCCGGATCCTAAAAGTTGATCCGAGTCATCGTGGTTTGTTTTCATCGATGTTTTTTAACTCCAACACCGTTTTTGTGGGTCTGCCGATCAATCAAGCATTATTTGGACCTAAAAGTATTCCGTTTGTTTTGATTTATTATATGGCAAATACGACTATTTTTTGGACGATCGGGACTTATTTTATTCAAAAAGATGGTTCGACTGAAGCAACTTTTAATTGGAAAGCAACGCTTAAAAAAGTCCTTTCACCGCCTTTGTTAGGTTTTATCGTTGGAGTAGTGTTGGTTTTATTGAACATTAAGTTACCATTATTCTTGAGCAAGGACTTGAGTTATTTGGGAAACTTAACCACACCATTATCGATGATCTTTATCGGGATCTGTGTTTATAATGCGGGGCTGAAGCAATTGACCTTAAAGAAAGATAATTTGTTGATTTTATTGGGGCGTTTTGTTTTAGCACCGTTGTTGATGACACTGTTAGTTGCGCCCACTAACTTTCCGATCTTAATGAAACAAGTTTTTATATTGCAATCGGCCATGCCGGTGATGACAAATGCACCTGTGGTGGCACGCTTGTATAATGCGGATGCGGATTATGCGTCAGTAATGGTTACAGAAACTACCTTTTTATCCTTGTTAGTGGTACCTATCTTGATGGCATTGACTCAAAGTTTGTAAGATAAAATTTTATGGGGGATGGCACAAAACTAACTGTTCAATTCTAAAAGGGCCGTTGATTTATCCCATTTAAATGGGTTAAATCGACGGCCCTTAAACGTGTTCCAAAAGATTGAAGCCTTATTGTAAGAACGATCGCGTTATTCTGTTTCTTCGCTTCGCTACGACCCAAAAATAACGCGATCATCGTTACAAATTGGCTTCAAAGCATCTTTTGTCGCACTCTCTTTTTTTGACCTATTTTTAAAAATTAGTTGGTACTAACTTCATTTTGTTTGTAATAAAACTTAAAGGTTGTAAAAATTATCAGTTCATACATAAATTCCAAAAAGCTTGTTGGTTATGGTGTTTGAAAATGAGCAAATTATGTTTATTTTTAATTATGAAATATTTTTGTAATATTAAGGCCCGTTTTGCTGAGATATATAATTTTTTGTAAATATAATGTAATGGTTATCTTAAGTTAATAATGCTAATATAGAAATCGTGGTAATTAAGCGAATAAAAATTATTTAATTAAAAACATTATTTTACATAGGAGAACATATTCATGAAAAGAAATTTACTTAGTCAATGTGCCATTGTTTTGGCAACTGTAACAACGATGAGTGTTGTTGCACCCAGTGTGTCAGCTAATACGGCTTCAGATCTGAATGATGTGAACACTGAGATCAAAGATACAAAAGCTAAGATTGCTGCATCACAAAAGAAAATCGATGCTGCAACTGAAGTTCAGATGAAAAAGTCACAAAAAATCAATGATTTAAAAGTTGATATCGCCAAGCGTGATGGTCAGTTGAAGAAACAAGCTCAATCAGCTCAAATCAACAACTCAGGTTCTGTTGTTCAATTCTTGAGTGACTCCGAAAATGTTTCTGACGCTATCGGTCGTGGTGTGACTGTTGCACGTGTTGTTCATGCTAACAACCAAACAATGGAACAACAAAAAAATGACAAGTCACAAGTTGAGGCTGAACAAGCTGATTTGACTAAGTCCGTTAAAGATCAAAAAGACGAAAAAATGTCTTTATTGAAAATGAAATCTGGTCTTGATGCAAAACAAGCAGAATTAACTGCTAAAAAGAACAAGGAAGACGAAACGGCTCAAGCCAATGCTAAGGCTGCTAAAAAAGCTGCAGAAAAGGTAGCAAATGCTAAAGACCTTGAAACTGCTGGACGTGCTGCTGATGAAGCTCATGCTTCTGCAAATGCTGATGCTGCACAAAAGAACCGTGATAACCAAAATGATGCTGTCAAAAATGATGACAACACTGGTTTGAAGGTCAAAGATAACAATAATAGTAGTAATAGTAACAGCAATAACAACAACAAAGCTCAAGTACAACAAGTTAAGCTTGGTGGCAGCGACCATCATGGCAAGGGCGGCGGCCCGAACGCTTACCCTTATGGTGAATGTACTTATTACGTTAAAATGGCTGCTCCGTGGGTCGGTGGACACTGGGGTAATGGTCAGGAATGGGCTGCTTCAGCTTCAGCTGCTGGATTCCGTGTAGACCATACTCCATCCGCAGGTTCCGTTGCCGTTTATGCCGGTGGCGCTAATGTTGGTGGCTGGACTGCAGCTGGTGGCTATGGTCACGTGGCACTTGTTCAAAGTGTCAATGGTGGTTCTGTAACTATCACACAAGGTGGTAATGGCTTCTCTAACCCAACTGGTCCTAATACACAGACACTTTCAGCTGGTGCTGCTATGGCTTACATCCATCCATAAAGTGAATTTATTAAACTCGAATAGTAAAATGTGAATATGTAAAAAAGAGCACAGGTAATGTGCTCTTTTTTGTACTGGTGCGCCCGGCATGGGCAGTAACTAGGCGGTGTAAGTCCGCTGTGAGCCGTAGTGGTCGGTATCACAAGTCGAAGGCAAGGGTGTCTATCGTGAGGTAGAATCTGAAGGAAGCCTTAGACAAAACATCGAATCGATGTACAAGAAGTGGCTAAAAGGCTGGAAACGATAGGATGAGGTTGCCAAACAAACCGAAGTCCCTAACCACTCGAAACCGTCACAGTAAAGCCAACGATTTGATGCGAAAGCTACTGTTCTTACCCGGGGAGGTCTGTTACGGCGGTTCCCTCAAGCCGGAAATTAATTCTGGCAGGAACAGGCTTAACAGTAATGTTGGGTCGTCCATGACAGAAGTCAGCCGAAGCCATAGTAGCCAGTAATGGTGAAGGGCTGAACAACAATAATTTTGATTCATCTTGGAGGTGGAAACAATGCGACAATCGCAGAAAACAGAAAACAAAGCTGACTACCTGCGGAGGGTAGCCCTGGAAGGGCGAGAGAAAACAGGAGCGCGTAGTATTGTTTCTGGTGAACAGAGAATTCAGAATGGCTTATTACGTGAGAAGATTTTAGACCGCAATAATTTAAATGTGGCCTATAAGCATGTCAAACGTAATAAAGGAGCTGGGGGAATCGACGACATGACCGTCGAGGAACTTGGCCCTTACTTGAAGGAAAATAGCATAAAGTTGGTGGAAGAGTTGCGTTCTGAAAGCTATCAACCCCAGCCGGTCAAGAGAGTAGAAATCCCTAAACCCGACGGGTCAAAGCGTAAGCTAGGGGTCCCAACGGTCGTCGACCGTGTGGTTCAACAAGCCGTAGCGCAACAACTCATACCAATCTTTGAACAGGTATTTTCCGACAATAGTTATGGTTTTCGACCGCATCGCAGTGCGCAAAGTGCTGTGAAAAAGGTGGTAGCCTATTATAATCAAGGCTATCACTACGTGGTTGACCTTGATTTAAAGTCCTACTTTGACAATGTGAACCATGACCTACTGATTAAGTTTCTTGGAAACTACATCAGCGAGCCATGGGTCTTGCATCTGATTCGCAAATTCTTAACGAGTGGTGTGATGAATGGTCAACTTTTCGAAAAGTCCGCCAAGGGTACGCCACAGGGGGGAAACATCTCACCTTTGTTGGCAAATATTTACTTGGATGAACTGGATAAAGAATTGACCAAAAGAGGACACAAATTTGTACGCTATGCGGACGACTGTAATATCTACGTCAAAAGCAGGCGGGCAGGTGAACGGGTCCTGAAAAGCATCACTCAGTTCTTAGAAAAGAAACTCAAGGTTAAAGTGAATACAGAGAAGACGCAAGTCGGCTCTCCCCTAAGGCTGAAGTTTCTGGGCTTTTCTCTGAGTGTGGGGCGCAATGGCGCCTATCCGCGCCCTCATCAAAAGGCCAAGCAAAGAATTAAACAAGAACTGAAAAGAATCACCAAGAGAAATCGAGGTGTCAGCCTTGATAAGATCTTGTGCGAAATCAAGCAGAAAATGCAGGGCTGGATCCAATATTACTCTATCGGAAAGATGAAAATCTTTCTTCAACATCTAGATAAATGGTTGCGCTCGCGTATTCGCCAGTATATCTGGAAGCAGTGGAAGAATATTGGGACCCGTTTCAAAGCACTGGTCAGATTAGGTATGAGCCGTAAAGAGGCTAAAATCTACGTGAATACACGGAAGGGATACTGGCGCAATGCGCACAGTAAAACTCTGTGCATGACCATAACTAATAAAAGACTGACACAACGCGGACTGTTAAATCTGTCTGCACTGTATCAGTCAATTCAAGCAAAAGCTTAAGTTGTTGAACCGCCGTATACGGTTCCGTACGTACGGTGGTGTGGGAGGTCGATAGTGTGAACTATCTCCTACCCGATT
>DXAP01000112.1 GCA_019116985.1 Candidatus Ligilactobacillus excrementavium
GGTGCTACAGTCGTAGATATTATTAAAGCTTTAAATGAGGGTGGTCTATCAGAAGTTGCAGATTCTGTTTTGCATTTAGCTGAACAAAAAATTACTGGTGACTATCTCCAAACATCTGCAGTTTTTGGTAAAGACTGGAATTGTATTTCAGCGATCAATGATAACAACGATTATGAAGGACCTGGAACGGGCTATCGTTTATGGAAAGATCAAGAAAAGTGGGACAAAATAAAAGATATTTCATGGGCAGTCGATCCACAAAACATGAAAGATTATATGAATTAAAGCTGAGGTGGATACTAAGATGAGTCAAAAAATAAATACACAGTTAGTTGACCAAATCGTAAGAAACGTAGTCGAAAATACTAGCGAGACTGATCAGGCAATTTTATTTAACAAAGAAGAAAAACCACAGACTAGTGATAAAAAGCAAGCCAGTGGTGAAAATCAAGTGAAAAATTTCACGCCAGAAAATGATCCGAATTTTAAACAGCTTGATTGGTTTGAACATGTGGGAACGGTCAAGCCTGGGCGTGAAAAAGAAGAGGTTGTGATTGCAGTTTCCCCTGCCTTTGCTGAAGTTTTTCGTAAAACTTTAACTGGTCTAACGCACTGGGATGTTTTACGACAGCTGACAGCAGGGATTGAAGAAGAAGGTCTAAAGTACCGGGTCATTAAGATCTATCGTACTTCAGACGTGTCGTTTTGTGCGGCAGAAGCTGACCAGCTTTCAGGATCAGGTATTAGTATTGCAATCCAGTCTAAGGGAACTACGATCATTCATCAAAAAGATCAGGAACCCCTTGATAATTTAGAGTTATTTCCACAAGCACCAGTATTAACTTTAGAAACATATCGTGCTATTGGACGTAATGCAGCGCGTTATGCCAAAGGAATGTCACCTGATCCAGTACCGACAGTCAATGACATGATGGCACGGGTTCAATATCAGCCTTTGTCAGGATTGATGCATATTCAAGAGACTAGAAGGGTACAAACAGGTAAAGATGCTGAAGAGATCCGTTTGAAACTAGATTGATGTAAAAACACCTCACTGGTTAAATTTGTTAGTAGCCAAGCTTTAGGAGTGAAAGAAAATGAATATCACTGATGAAGAAGTTAAAGAAATAACGGCACGAGTCATTGCAGCTCTGGAAGAGCGAGAAGACGGTAGTGAAAAGCAAAGTAATAAAAATGAACTTGATGCCACAGATTACCCTTTATATAAAAAACATCCCGAAAAAGTAGTTACTCCTACGGGAAAAACATTGGAAGATATCAACTTGGAAAATGTTTTGAAACAAAAGGTGCAGCCACAGGACTTTCGGATCACACCGCAGACATTGAAAATGCAGGGTGAGATCGCTAAAAATGCAGGGCGTCCTGCCATTCAGAACAATTTGCAACGGGCTTCTGAACTAACTAATGTTCCCGATGCACGTTTGTTGGAAATGTATAATGCCTTGCGTCCTTATCGTTCGAGCAAGCAAGAACTGTTAGACATTGCAGCCGAATTAAATGATAAATATCAAGCACCAATTTGTTCAAATTGGTTTAAAGAGGCTGCTGAAAATTACGAGCACGCTCATAAACTAAAAGGTGACAATTAAAGTCATTATGTGTAATAAGTGGTAAATGTCAGAAAGTAAGGGATGATTTTTGATGAAACGAATACTAGGTGTCGACATTGGTAATTCATCGACTGAGGTTTCACTCGCTGATGTGTCAGACCAAAAAGAAGTGTCATTCGTAGGCTCGGGTATCGCGGCAACGACTGGCATTAAAGGCACTAAACAAAATTTATTAGGGATCAAAAAATCAATTGACAATGTTCTAAAAAAAACAGCTTCTAAGTTGACTGATGTCGATCTGATCACGATCAATGAAGCAACTCCGGTGATCGGCGATGTTGCTATGGAAACCATTACCGAAACGGTGATCACCGAATCGACTATGATCGGGCATAATCCAGAAACTCCAGGTGGTGTGGGGACTGGTACCGGTTATACAGTTACTTTAGATGAATTGGCAAAACAAAAAGATCGGGAGCAAAAATATATTGTTTTAGTTCGAAAAGAAGTTGATTTTGCTGATGTTGCTAAGCAGATCAACCAAGCCTGTCAGAGGGGACTTCAAATTTCAGCTGCTATTATGCAAAATGATGATGCCGTGTTAGTCGATAATCGTTTAGAAAACAAGATCCCGATCGTTGACGAAGTTGCTTTGATCGACAAGGTGCCCTTGCATATGCAAGCTGCGGTCGAGGTTGCCGCTCAAGGGCGAGTGGTATCACAGCTTTCCAATCCATACGGTATTGCTACTTTATTTGACTTATCAGCACAGCAAACTAAAAATATCGTACCGATCGCACGGGCTTTGATCGGAAATCGTTCAGCAGTTGTTATTAAAACGCCGAGTGGAGATGTTAAAGCTCGTACTATTCCGGCTGGTTCGATCACTATTTTGGGTGATGGGAAGAAAGCACAAGTCGACGTAGGTACTGGTGCAGATGAAATTATGCAAAAAATTAGCCAGGTCAATGATGTCCAAGATATTCAAGGAGCGTCTGGGACTAACGTTGGTGGTATGTTAGAAAATGTACGTCAAACTATGGCAAAGTTAACAGGACGAAAAATCGAGCAAATTGATATTCAAGATTTGTTGGCCGTTGATACTTCAGTTCCTATTAAGGTTCGTGGCGGAATGGCAAATGAATTTTCAATGGAAGAAGCAGTTGGTATTGCTTCGACGGTTAAATCAGATCATCTCCAAATGGAATTAATTGCTAAGTCTCTACAAGAAAAATTAAACATCCAGGTCTCTATTGGCGGCGCGGAAGCTCAATCTGCTATTCGAGGTGCTTTAACTACACCAGGGACAG
>DXAP01000113.1 GCA_019116985.1 Candidatus Ligilactobacillus excrementavium
ATTGGCGATCACTATTATCTTGTTCGTGTTGCTTTTGGGTCTGCTAGTGGGTATTGAAAAAATCATAAGTACAAGAAAAAACAAGCTTGAAGCTTAAAGTTGGGAAACATAATTCTTGATTTTAGCTCCTAATGGTGCAATGGCTTAATTAAGCTAACGGAAGTGTAAAAATAATAGAGATCAGTTAATGGACTGTGACATAATTAGCTGTGCGATCCTAAAGGGCTGTCGATCTATCCCAATTAAATGGGTTAAATCGACAGCCCTTAAACGTGTTTCAAAAGATTGAAGCATCTTTTGTCTCACTTTCTTGTTGTTAGTGAAACATTCTAGGCAAATTAACAGTTTTGCTGTGCCAATTAATGGTATATTTATTGAAAAGTCGTGCACGCTTTATTTTGTGAATGTGAAATTAGGGTTATCATAAATAGGAAGGGGGGCGGCCAAGTATGGCAGAAGAAGAAATGAACCTATCTAATCAACTGTGTTTCTCAATTTATAACGCTAATCGTTTATTTGCTAAGTTTTACCAGCAAGTTTTGGGTGAGTATCAGTTGACTTACCCGCAGTATTTAGTCATGTTAGCTTTGTGGGAAGAAGATCCGCGTAATTTGCATGAACTGGGGCAAGCTTTGCACTTGGCTAGTAATACGCTGACACCTTTGTTACGACGACTTGAAGATGCAGGTTGGCTGACACGTGTTCGTCCCACAGAAGATAAAAGACAGTTGGTTGTTAGTTTGACAGACAAAGGTCAAAAACTAAAGCCGGAGATCAAACAAAAATTAGCACACTGTGTTCAGGATGCAGGTGGCTTTAGCCGTGAATCTTATCAGAAGTTATTAGCTGATAACCATCAATTGATCGAAACTTTATTAAAGTTAGTTTGAGTGAGATAAAAGATCATGTAGAGTCATGGTCTTTTTTTGTGGCAACAAAAAGTTGGGATAAATATACTGATAGTAGCAAGCAGCGTCAATGTTTTTCACTCTTAATGTGTTCATTAAACAATCGTTATTTTGCTGATCATACTTCATTGACGAAGTTGTACCAATAAGTTATAATTCCTTTAGAAAGCGTTTTACTATGACTTTAAACAGGAAAGAGGAGTGTAAAATATGGTTGTAAATTCATTTCCAGAAGGTTTCTTGTGGGGTGGCGCTGTTGCTGCTCACCAACTTGAAGGTGGTTGGCAAGAAGGTGGCAAGGGTGTTTCAGTTGCCGATGTAATGACGGCCGGAGAACATGGTGTACCACGTCAGATCACTAAAGGTGTAATACCAGGTAAAAATTATCCCAACCATGATGCTATTGATTTTTATGGTCATTATAAAGAAGACATTGCCTTATTTGCAGAGATGGGCTTTAAGTGTTTTAGGACTTCGATCGCTTGGACGCGGATCTTTCCAAATGGTGATGAAACAAAACCAAATGAAGAAGGCTTGAAATTTTACGATGATCTGTTCGCCGAATGTCATAAATATGGGATCGAACCTGTCGTGACACTTGCTCACTTTGAGATGCCATGGCACTTAGTAGAAAAATATAACGGCTTTGGCAGTCGCGAAACTATTGATTTCTTTGTGCGTTTTGCAACTACTTGTTTTGATCGTTATAAGGATTCTGTTAAATATTGGATGACCTTTAATGAAATTGACAATCAAGCTTCATTTAACAACGATTTTGCTATGGCAACTAATTCAGGTTTGTTATTAGATGAAAATAGCGATAACGAAGCTGAAATGTACCAAGCTGCACATTATGAACTCGTGGCAAGTGCTCTAGCTGTAAAAGAAGGAAAAAAGATCAACCCAGACTTTATGATCGGGGCCATGATCAACTATACACCAACCTATCCGGCTTCATCTGATCCAGCTGATATTTTACTGGCACAACGGGTCAACCAGCGTCGTTTCTGGTTCTCTGATGTACAAGCCTGGGGTGAATATCCGAAGGGTGTGGAGGCTTATTTGAACCAGAAAGGCTTCCGTCCAGACATTACAACTGAAGATAAGATCGTCTTGAAAGAAGGAACAGTCGATTACATTGGCTTTAGTTATTACCAATCAATGACTGTCAGTGCTAAAAATGGTGACACAGATCATTTGTCAACTCCGGATAAAATGATAGTTGAAAATCCATACTTAGAAACAAGCGATTGGGGTTGGTCGATCGATCCGATCGGTTTGCGTTATGGGCTAAATGATCTAACTGACCGTTATCATTTGCCACTTTTTATAGTAGAAAATGGTTTAGGCGCAGTTGACCAAGTTGAAGCGGATGGCAGTATCCATGATCCATACCGTGTCGATTATTTGCGGAAACATTTAGAAGAAGTCAAAAAAGCAGTTACACTTGATGGTGTTGATCTAATGGGTTACACACCTTGGGGTTGTATCGACCTAGTTTCGGCAAGCACCGGACAAATGTCTAAACGTTATGGTTTTATCTATGTTGATAAAGATGATGAAGGACAAGGGACTTTAGCACGTTCAAGAAAAGATTCATTTTACTGGTACCAAAAGGTCATTAAGACTAACGGGGCTGATTTAAAATAGTTCGTAGTCAAAAACCCTTTGGCTGACAAAAAATAGACTAAGAAAAGTTGGAGATCATCAATGGCTAAAAAGAAAGATGCAAAAAAAATAGAAGAAACGCGTAAAAAACAAAGTAAAGAGACGATGTCTTTTAATCGTTTTTTGTTATTTAGGTATATTGCTGCCCTTTTCTTTTTCGTAAATTTGTATTGGTTTATTTTATTGTTACAAGGGCGACGATGGACCATGATCTTGCCTTTGCTATTATTGGTAGCAGTGTTGCCAGTTGTATGGGAGCATTTCAAAAAATTACATGATAGTTCTAACAAAATACCATTTTCAAAAGCATATTTTTGGTTACAATTAGTAGTCAACGTTTTGTTGCTGATAGTTTGTCTGACTCCGTGGTTTACTAAGTTTTATCCATTCATGTCAGCAAAAGGAAAGACCCTGATCATTACGTTGCTGATTTTAGGAAGCATGTTGTGCTTATATATGGAAAGACGGGCCAACCAAATTGAACATGACCGAGATCGTTATTTACGGACAATGAAAGAGTATAACGATGCGGTTGGAAAATAACGCAATTTAATTATGTAAAAAAGGGCTGGGACAAGGCTAGCTGTCCAATCCTAAAAGGGGCCGTCGATTTAACCCATTTAATGGGATAGATCGACGGCCCCTTAAACGTGTTCAAAACATCTTTTGTCTCACTCTCTTTTTTTGCGTTTAAATCAGAATATGGAAAAATCTTTGTATAAAAAATTTAAAGGCACTTGTAAAAATAGTACCAACATATTATAATTTGTATGTAGGAATTAAAGCGCTTTTATAAGTTGGGAAGGGGGCAAGAAATAGCACGTGTGTCTCAGTACTATTTAGACTTGGTAATGAACGGAGAATAGATCTTGCTAGCGTTTATTTTAGTTTCATTCATAATTATTTAGTAAACAACGTTGGCAAATTATTTTTTATATAAAAATGTAATCGCAATCATACGATCCGTTCGACCGGGATCTTTGGAAAAACGTTATTGAAAAGGTGACGTTAAAAAAGGAGTAAAAGATTATGGGTGGAGATAATAAGTTCATGAAGCTTTTGAATGATAAGCTTATGGCACCAATGGGAAAAATTGCATCGACTCGGATCGTGCGAGCTATCATGGCCGCTGGGTTAGCAAGTATTCCGTTTACGATCGTTGGTTCAATGTTTTTGGTATTAAACATTTTACCAGATGTTTTTACTAGCCTGACAGGATTTTTTAACGCAACATTCGTTAAGATCACGGATCTGTACATGATCGCCAATAAAACCACAATGGGTATTTTGGCTTTGTACTTCACGATCGTGATCGGGTATGAATATACTAGAATCATTCGTGATGAAGAAAAGTTAGACATTGATCCTGTTAATGGTGCTTTATTGTCTGTTTTTGCTTTCTTTATGACGATTCCAGAATTAGTTATTAAGGGTGGAACTTTTGCTTTATTGAATGTTAATAACAAAGATGAAATCGTTATGAATGGTTGGAGAGCTGGCGACGGTGGATTAGATCGTTTAGGTACTGGTGGGATTTTTACCGGTATCATCATGGCTTTGTTGGCTGTTAAAATATATCAGATCATCGTACAAAAAAATTGGGTCATTAAAATGCCAGAACAAGTTCCATCTGGAGTTTCTAAATCATTTACCGCTTTGATCCCAACTTTCGTCATAGCATTTGTTGTTTTAATAATCGATGGAATTTTGATCGCATTCAATACAGATATTTATAATGTAATTGCTATGCCATTTAGTTTCGTTACGAACCTGACTAATAGTTGGTTGGGGATCATCGTAATCGAATTGCTGATATCACTGTTGTGGGTCTTAGGTATTCATGGTGCAAATATTATTGGTGCATTTATCACACCGATCACTTTGAACAATATGACGATCAATGCTAACGGTGGTCACATGGTCTTTGCTGGTGAATTTAACAACATGTTTGTTATTATTGGTGGTTCTGGTGCGACATTAGGCTTGGTATTTTTTATGGCTTTCCTTGCTAAATCTACCCAGCTTAAGACCTTGGGTAAGGCTGCAATTGCACCGGCGTTCTTTAATATTAACGAACCGATCATTTTTGGTGCACCGATCGTTTACAACCCATATTTATCAATTCCATTTATGCTAGCACCGGTTGTAACGTCATCATTGACATACTGGTCAATTAAATTAGATCTTACAAGTAAGATCATTGCCCAAATGCCATGGCCATCTCCTGTTGGTATTGGTGCTTTCCTTGGTACAGGTGGTGACTGGAGATCGGTTATTTTAGCAATCGTTAACGTGATCGTGGCCGGTTTAGTTTACTATCCATTTGCTAAGATCTATGATCATAAATTATTAGCACAAGAACAAGCAAACTTGCAAGCTATGAAAGAAGAGTAGCCTAAAGTTTATACGAGCTTTTGAATTAGTATTACACTAAAATCTAAAAACTTCGTGTGACCTCAGACATAATTAATGTCTCGGATCATACGAAGTTTTTATTTGAATATTTTTAACATAAATTCTGATCACTTGCTTTTGGCAACGATAAACGCTACGATCCAAACGATGATCACGGCACCGATGATTGAAGGAATCACGGCCATTCCGGCAACTTGTGGCCCAAAATCACCTAAAAGTGCTTGTCCGAGAGAAGAACCAACTAAACCTGCAATGATATTAGCGGCACATCCCATTGATTTTCCTTGGCTGGTAATAGCTCCAGCAACAGCCCCGATAATTGCACCAACGATCAAAACCCAAATCCAATGCATGCTCATTTCTCCTTTCGTATTGTGATAATATGCTACTTAACTTAGTATACTGGTTTTGAGCTTGATTACAAAATATAGACTCAATTTGACAGATATTTTTATAAATCCAAAAAATTAGATATAACTGTTTAAAATGTATTTATAAACCTGATTGGTTGAAATGATAGAGTAGTTATGTGTATTATAATACTAACTATTGTGTTTTTTTCACTAACGAATACCAAGTAAGTGGTATAAGCAAAAACAACAGTTATGATAATTTATATTGGCCAATATTGGTCAATAAAATTTGACTAAGTGGGTGTTTGTCTGAAATAATAGTTTGGTATCGTTTATAAAAGGGAGGAGTAAGAAAGAATGACAGAAAAAGTTAAAGTTTCAAATTTAACTAAAATATTCGGTAAACAAATCCCCCAAGCAAAAAAATTGGTGAGTGAAGGAAAAGATAAAAAAGAGATCCTTGCTCAAACTGGTTGTACAGTTGGGGTAAACCAAGCGAACTTTACTGTCAATGATGGCGAAATATTCGTGATCATGGGACTTTCTGGTAGTGGTAAGTCAACTATCATTCGAATGGTCAATCGTTTGATCAATTCAACGGATGGTGAAGTTGAGATCGATGGACAGAAAGTTATGCAGTTGTCGAAAGAAGAATTACGTAAGTTACGTCAGGACAAAATTGGGATGGTTTTCCAGAACTTTGCCTTGTTCCCACACTTAACTGTTCTTGAAAACGCAGAATACGGTTTAACTCTTAAAAAGGTTGACCAAGAAACGCAAGAAAAAAAGGCTAAAGATGCCTTGGAATTAGTTGGCTTGAACGGCTATGACCAACAATATCCAGACCAATTGTCTGGTGGTATGCAACAACGTGTTGGTTTAGCACGTGCGCTTGCTAATGACGCTGAGATCTTACTGATGGAC
>DXAP01000114.1 GCA_019116985.1 Candidatus Ligilactobacillus excrementavium
GCAATTTTACCGAAGATCAGACATTCGGCTAAGTTTCCGCCCCCTTGATATTGGTTGGCACAGATCCCGCCAAGTTCACCAGCAGAATACAAATGTGGGATCGGTTCGCCCTTAGTATCGAGTACTTCTGCTCGTGAGTTGCGCCGCGGTCCACCTTGTGTATTGAGCACGGTTTGTTTCATGCGTACGGCATAAATTGGACCAGTCTCAAATGCTTTTAATGTTTCAGCTGGCCGGTGGAATTCTGGGTCATTTTGATCTAATGCGGCCTGGTTGAATTGGGCTAATGTTATTTGTAAATTATCAGGGTCGAGGTCAATTCTTTGGCCTAACTCTTCTATCGAACCTGCAACTACGATATTTTCCCGGTATGGTGCGTATTGTCCGATGATCTCATCAGCATCTAACTCTTTTTTCTTAGCTGAGTCAAAAATCAAGTAAGGGTGGTCTTGGTTAAGCGGAACTTTCCACTGTCCGTGATTTTTAATGTGCCCGTGACGATTTTCTTCTGCTTCGTTAAAATAACGTGTGCCATCGTCACCAACAACAAAGGCGCTACCATGGGCCACAGCATTGTTTTGTTCGGCGATCATCAAACGCCCACGGTGATTTTTCGGAACTGAAAAAGCCATGCCGTGCAATAGACCGAGTGATTCAAAGTTATTCATGTGCCAAAGATCAGCGCCGACTTCTTGTGCCATCCGGACACCTGCGCCTTTATTGTACAGCGTGCCAAGAGGGGCTAGGTTGGAGGCTCCTAAGTTGTCTTCGATCATAGTCTGATTGTTTTCAAAACCGCCTGTTGCTAAAACGATCCCGTTTCTGGCCTGAATATTACGTAAAACGTGATCACGTTCGATCACCACACCTGTGATAGTTTTAGAAGCCGGATCTTGGATCAGTTCAACAGCCGGTGTGCTATAGAGGACATCGATCTGTTGACTACGATGTGAGATCTGTTGTTTCAAATTTTGCCATAAAGCAGCGTCAAACATTCCCGGATGAACAGTCGTAAAATCATAGGATCCGACCCCGTCGTATTCAGGAAATTCCTCGTATGCATTACGGGCAAAGCCGCCTTTTTCAGGAAAATGTTCCCGCCAGCTAAATGGTTCTACTCCCAAATAGTTTTTAACGTATCTTGGAGTATTGACCATTCCTTCAACAAAGGTATCGATCATTTTCTCATCTAAGTTCATAGGAGCAGTCAGATTTTGATAATATTTCTTAGTTTGGTCAAAATCACTACCAGTCCCGATCAATTGAGCGGAATAACGAGTATTACCACCTTCATGACCTTCTGGTGCGGAGTCGACTAGCAAGACTTTTGCACCATCATCCGCTGCAAAACGGGCCGCAGTTGCTCCGGCACCACCAAATCCTAAGACAACGACATCATATGTTGCATCAAAACGAACTTCACTTGTGATAGCCATTAGTTACCCTCCTTAATATCGCTTAGGTGTCTATTACAAGTTAATAGTATCACAAATGTGAAATCGCTTAAATCGAGAAGCTGTCATCTTTTATATCAAATTTTATTTATCTAAATATATTGAGTAAAAAATGTAATAGATCACAGAAAAAAGTTTAAAGATTATTCTTTGATGAGATACAGCTAACAGATCAACTCAGATATATTAATAATGACTTTTTTAGTACACAAGTGGGAAATTTTTTGCTATGTTAAGAGGATAACAAGGACTTAGTTGGTAACAGTTCTGCAAAGAGCGCTTGTTTCCTGGCTGAGTTTATTTCACACTCTGATAAAAAGGAAGAATTTCTTATGCATCATAAAAATAAAAAAAGACATTTTTCGATGCCCACCGCCTTTACGATCTTATTCTTATTGACCGTTGTGATCGCCATTTTGACCTGGATCATTCCTGCTGGCAAATATGATGTTGATCAAGTAGGTGAGGTTATTCGTAATAGTTATCACGGTGTTTCAAGCAAGCCGCAAGGTTTATGGGATATCTTGATGGCGCCCGTTATCGGGATGGTCGGCAATGCTCAGACTGACGGCGCGATCTCGATTTCTTTATTCATCTTAGTGATTGGCGGTTTTTTGGGTGTCGTTAACCAAACTAATGCTTTAAACGATGGGATCAAAGTTTTAGTCAATAAATATTCCAAGCAAAAGAAAATGTTGATTCCTTTACTGACCTTATTATTTGCACTTGGTGGTTCAACTTTTGGGATGTCAGAGGAAACGCTGGCTTTTTACCCATTATTGATCCCGATCATGCAAGCGATGGGCCTAGATGCACTAGTAGCGGTGGCAATTCCTTTAGTGGGTACACAGATCGGAAATTTAGCTTCGACTGTTAATCCGTTTGCGACCGGTGTTGCCTCACAGACTTTACATATTTCGATGGGAGACGGTTTGATCTCACGGGTGATCCTACTAGCTTTAACTTTGGCTTTATCTCTATGGTACATCTATCATTACGCTTCTAAAATTGAAAAAGATCCCACGAGATCATTGTTGTATACAAATAAAAACTCTGCTCAAATCACGGACGAAAAGACTTCATCAAAAGAAATCCCGACTTTAACTAAGGGACAAAAGCATGTTTTGTGGATCTTTGGTTTGACATTTTTGATCATGATCGTTGGGTTAGTACCATGGCAAACGATCGATCCTAGCTGGACTTTCTTTGAGACATTTTTAAAATGGTTCAGAAATGTTCCCTTCTTGGGTGCGTTATTTGGTAAAAACATGGTGGCTTTTGGCAGTTGGTATTTTAATGAGATCACAATGTTGTTTTTCGGAATGTCAATTTTGATCAAATTCGTTTATCGTATGCCAGAAGAAAAATTTGTCGATTACTTTATGGATGGAGTTAAAGACTTTGCCAGTGTTGCGATCGTGGTGGCTTTGGCACGCGGCCTTCAAGTCGTAATGGATGCTGGTATGATCACTGACACTGTTTTGCACTGGGGTGAGCTAGTCTTGCAAGGCTCCAGCAAGATCATGTTCACACTGGTGACCTATGTCTTTTATTTGCCAATGACTTTTTTGATCCCATCTACTTCTGGTTTAGCTGCCGCGACGATGGGGATCATCGGACCGATGGGACACTTTGCGGGCGTTGAGTCTAACATCGTTGTCAGCATTTATCAGGCAGCTTCAGGTTTGATCAATATGTTGACACCAACCTCAGCTGTCGTAGTTGGTGCGATGCAGATCGCTCACATCAATATTTCAACTTGGTGGAAGTGGGTCTGGAAGTTAGCATTGGGTTTGTTAGTACTTTCGTGTGCATATTTTGTATTGTTAGCTGTAATGTAAGTCAAATTAAAAGGGGGACTTTTCAAGATGGATAGACAAAGGCAAATCAAATTGTTACAAGATCTGATTCAAATCGAGACGATCGATGATCACGAAAAACAAGTTGTTGATTATTTGGAAAAACTATTTGCGCCTTATGGTGACCGCGTTTCTTTGACACGTGTACCGTATCAAGGTGACCGTGAGAGTGTTGTTATTTCGATCGGCCCAACTAATGGTGATTTCACGCTAGGATTTTCTGGGCACATGGATGTCGTTAACCTAGGTGATCGTTCTGCGTGGAAAGATGATCCCTTTTCTGGCAAACTATACGACAATGACACTAAGATATATGGTCGGGGCACAACTGACATGAAGAGTGGTTTGGCCGGTATGATCGGGACATTTTTAACTTTACTAGATGAAAAGGTCGAGCTAACTGGCGAGTTACGTCTTTTGGCCACGGTCGGTGAAGAAACCGGTATGTGGGGTTCAGAAGAGCTGACCAAGCAAGGCTATGTTGATGATTTAGATGTTTTGGTGATCGGTGAAGATACGACTGAACTGAATGTGGTCTATGCCAGCAATGGTGATATTGATTACACGATCACATCGTATGGAAAAGTCGCTATTAGTTCACAAGCGGGAGCAGGTATCAATGCCTTGGATAATATGCTTGATTTTATCGACTTGGCTAATGACAAATTACGTAATTTACCACGGATCCATGAAACTTTAGGGCCAGTGGTGCATAACGTCACGATGATCTCGGGCGGAGACCAGGTCAATAGTATTCCGGGAAAAATCACAGCACGTGGTAATATTCGAATCAATCCGTTGTATACCGTGGCAGAGATCCAGACGATCTTAGAAGATGTGGTAGAGCAAGTTAATCAAATGCCGCAGCATAAATTTGAGCTGCAGTATGATTACTTGGGTGAAGCAGTCGATGGTGACCTTAAAGGTGAGTATGTCACTACGGCTAAGTCGATGCTGACTGATATTTTAGGTCATCCGGTCAAAATCGTGGGTGAACCAGGCGCAACCGATGCGTCCAATTTTGTCAAAAGTCCGACTGCACCAACGATGATCGTGGTAGGACCAGGAAATGATTCTGTTCATCAGATCGATGAATACGTGGATGTGGCAGAGTATTTAGCTGCGGCTGAATTTTACGAAAGATTCGCGAAAAAATATTTAAGTTAACAATAACAAGTCAGGGCAATCAGTGAAAAATTGGTTGCTCTTTTTTAAACTCGTTTTTAAGTTTAGAAAAATTTACAGAGTTAAGTTTTGTCCTCCGGTAAACTCTGCCTGAACAACTAATACTGGTTGATAATAGGCTGTGCAGTACAGAAAGACTACCGCCAGAATGCACTTTTTCTGAGATATTATATATAGTATATATAAATTTTTTTAAATAGCATTTCAGGCAAATTGTTGTTAGAATTGTCATCAATATTACTTATAAAATGTTAGCTAAATTAGAGGTGAAAATTTAAGGCTGGCAATTTTTTAATGAAAGAGAGAGTTTAAGCAGTGGGAAAGAAAAAAATTATTGATGGTAAAACGCTAGTTGGTCTAGCTATTATTGCTGTTTTCTGGTTTTCAGGTAGTTGGGGAGGAATGTCTGGCGATGCAGTCAAGGTTGCCGGCATTTTTATTGGCACGCTATTCTTGTGGTTGACGGTCGATATTTCCTGGCCAAGTATGCTAAGTATTGCCTTATTGTCTCTGGTACCTTCATTAGGCCCGGAGAACGTTTTTGCAAGTTCGTTTGGGAATAGTACATTTTTATTCTTAATGTTTACGTTTATTGTTACATATACTCTATCTCAGACTAGCATGATCAAACGGATCGCTGTTTTATTTGTGACAAATCGCTTTGCTCAGCGGGGGCCGTGGAGTTTCACGCTCTCCTTTTTTGCGGTCATCTTATTATTAGGGTTGTTCATGTCCCCCACGATTTTATTTTTCTTGTTGTTACCGATCTTGGAAGAGATTTTTTCGTTATTGGATCTGCAAAAAGGGGAAAGTTTTGCGGAATTATTAATGGTCGGCTTAGTCGCTTTTACTTGTTTAGCTGCCGGCATGACACCGATCGCCCATGTTTATCCAGTTATCGCATTGGGGATACTAGAATCGCTGACTAATATTTCTGTGGGTAACTTTGCATACATTGAGTTTGCTTTGCCTGCTGGTTTGTTGATTTTTGGTGTGGTTATTTTGTTGTGGAAATTATTATTCAAACCAGATATGACTAAATTCAAACAATTGACGCGCGATGATTTTGCTGAAACTTTTGCCCATAAGTTGACCCGCCGTGAAAAATGGGTCATTACCATTTTTGTCATTATCGTAGCGGCCTGGATCTTACCAGAACCGCTTAAATCGCTCTGGCCGAATATTCCGTTTGATTTGAGTAAATATGGTAATGCTTTTCCACCACTAGTCGGCAC
>DXAP01000115.1 GCA_019116985.1 Candidatus Ligilactobacillus excrementavium
AATAGCTTTTTGCATACTCACTAAAAAACTTCCTTTCTATAGTAAGAACTTGCCGAATTTTCACCTTCATTATATAAGATACACAAGTTTGAAAAAAGCATTTTGTAATTTAGTACAAAAAATTATTTAAAAGATAATGATTAAAAAAGTTAAGCATATTATTTTCGTAAAATATTGTTTGTGGCTATAATGATGGTTATACATACTTTGAAAGAGGGGGTTTTTTACATGTTAAAAGAATTTAAGGACTTTATCGCACAGGGAAATGTCTTAGACCTGGCCGTTGGTGTCATCATTGGGAGTGCTTTTACATCGATCGTTAATTCATTAGTTGAATACTTGATCAACCCATTGATTGGACTCTTTATCGGTGGGATCGACTTTTCAGATTGGACTTTAAAGTTTGGGGAAGCAACATTTAAGGTCGGTTCATTTGTCAATTCGATCATCAGCTTCTTGATCATTGCCTTTATTGTCTTCTTGATCGTAAAAGCTGTTAATAAAGTAATGCCTGCAAAAGAAGAAGAGGAAGAAGCTGATCCTCAAGTTCAATTATTAACTGATATTCGTGACGCGGTAGCTCCTGAAAAAGCAGAAGTGGCCGAAGAAGATGCCTTGGAAGATCCAGAAACAACAGATCCTTCCAGTGAAGAAAATAAATAATAATTAGTGTCTTAAGCTCTCCGTCAGCTCAAAAACTGGCACAGAGCTTTTTCTTTGGGATATATTCGTAAAAAATATTATTGTGCCAAATTTTTATCAGATGATAATAAACAAACTTCAATAGTCTTGCTGATTTTGCTTAAATCCCTACCAATTAAACTTATCAAGTTCAGACATACAAATAACGCCATCCAGCCTGATTTAAATACCAAGCCGGATGACGTTTTTTATTATTTACTTAATTTCTAGAATAGTTAGGAGCTTCTTTAGTGATCTGAACATCATGTGGATGTGATTCGATCAAACCAGCACCTGTGATCTGAACAAACTGTGCATTTTCTGCCAAATATTCAAGATCTGGCGCACCACAATAGCCCATACCCGAACGAAGACCACCAAGCATTTGATAAACAACGTCACCGACTTTACCTTTATAGGCAACTTGTCCTTCGATACCTTCAGGAACAAGTTTATTAGCTTCGTTGACACTGCTTTGGAAGTAACGGTCAGCTGAACCATGTGTGGAATCCATCGCACTCATACTGCCCATACCACGATATGTCTTGAAACGACGTCCCTGATAAATAACTGTTTCGCCAGGAGCTTCATCTGTACCGGCTAACATTGAGCCAAGCATAACAGCATTCCCACCAGCTGCTAAAGCCTTAACGATATCACCAGAGTACTTAATACCACCATCGGCGATGATCTTCTTGCCATATTGACGCGCAACTTCTGCAGCATCATAAATTGCCGTTATCTGCGGTACACCAACACCGGCAACCACACGTGTAGTACAGATCGAACCAGGTCCGATCCCCACTTTAACTACGTCTACTCCGGCATCATACAAGGCTTTAGTAGCGGCACCAGTTGCTACGTTACCTGCGATCAAAGTAGCGTTCGGGAATTGATCACGGATCTCAGCAATTTTCCGCAAAACACCTGCCGAATGTCCATGAGCCGTATCGATCACTAAAGCATCGGCCCCTGCATCAAGCAAAGCAGTTGCACGCTCAAATGTATCCTTAGTTACACCAACAGCACCAGCAACTAACAAACGACCATGTTCATCTTTAGCAGAATTAGGATATTCGACTACCTTTTCGATATCTTTGATCGTGATCAAACCTGACAAGCGGCCTGCTTCATCCACGATCGGCAATTTTTCGACCTTTTTAGCCTGTAAGATCTTTTCTGCTTCTTCTAAGGAAGTCCCTTCTTTAGCAGTAACTAGATTTTCCTTAGTCATGACATCAGCGATAGCGATCTTGGGATCACTGACAAAATGAATGTCACGGTTAGTGATAATACCGCAGAATATTTTGTTTTCCATCGTTTCAACGACCGGTACACCACTGATACGGTAACGGTTCATCAATTCTTCAGCCTGCGCAACTGTGTCTTTAGGTGTCAGATAAAATGGATCGATGATCACACCACTTTCAGAACGTTTGACCTTGCGGACTGCATCTGCTTGGGCTTCGATCGTCATATTCTTATGAATAACACCCATTCCGCCTTGTCTTGCCATAGCGATCGCCATCTGTGATTCAGTGACCGTATCCATCCCGGCACTAATGACCGGCACATTCAATTTCAAATTTGGGGCCAATTGTACACCCAAATCGACTTCATTCGGCAAAACATGACTTTCTGCCGGAATCAATAATACATCATCAAAGGTCAAACCTTTTTTGGCAAATTTTGTCTCCCAGTTAGACATCAAAAACGCTCCTTTTCATTTGTTGAACTAAATAAGCCCCCTGCAAGAGACTTATTAGAATTAGAATAAACTTGGCAAATGCAGTTGTGTAATTTGTAAAAATAGTACTCCCTTACTTTACCCTGTTTAAATATATTGTTCTCTAATGTACAAAAAAAAGCTTGCATTTGCAAGCTTTCTTAGATTTTCCTCATAAAAAGTTAACTATTTAATTTTTTTCACAAAAAAATTTCGTTTTTCGATAGCTTTAACTAAATCAGTGAATACAAATGTTCTGTTATTTGGCTTCTTGATCACCAGTCAAATACTTCAGCTGCTTGTATGGAAGCGGCTGTCTAAATTTTAGGTCCATCCCAACGACACGCTTGCGTTTTGCCTTATCAGTCGCCATCGTTTCTTCAGCTACAGAGCCAGGTAAAATATCAGCTTGACCGAGATAAGTGTACCCCTTGCCTTCAGCATCACTGCGTTTGGCAAATACATGCAGTTTTAAATGCCGCTTGCCCTGATCATCAACCTCCAATAAACGTTTAACTTCTGCTGACTCCAAAGTCCGTGGACTCCGTGTATACCACCTGATCGCAGAATTATTAGCCAGAGTATTTTGATAATTACGACTAGCAGCGACTTTTCTATCCTTGTGATAAGTGATAAAGATCGGACACTCTTGTTCGCCGACCCAGTAACCATACATCGGCGCGCTTAAATCTTTTTCCCAGTTCAATAAACGACAGACATCTTTGCGGTCATAGCGTTGGTATAAGGTAAATTGTTGCTTATTGTCATAATCTCTATTCAAACGCAAACCGCAGTTGATCACATCCGTTAATAAGCGTTCAAAATCTCCGCCTTGAACAAGCGCTGCTTTAAAATCTGGAGCTAACTGGTAATAGAAACCATCGTGTGTGATCAATGACCGCCCGCCATAATCATCAGACTTGAGTTTCTTGCCTGACTTAATGGCAAAAAAGTCTAAGCCTAAGATCATATCCAATGAATTAAGCAATTGGTCATTGTGATAACAACCATATTCATCGAAGGCATCTACTAACTCTTGTTCAGAAACTAAGTCATTTTTCAATAGTAACTGTAACAATAACAATTCATGCGGTCGTTTACCAAATGCCAATTCTTTAGTAACAAAGGTCAAAAGTTGATCTTGATACTTGCTTAATGTCACATTTTCACGCATTTTATTCAGAAAGTGCCCGTAATTATCCAGACGCGCATTTTTCAAAAAGACACGTGGGTCAAGCGAACCTTGATCTAAGTAATCGGATAACAAAGGTGCTTGTCCCAGTCTTTTCTTAACTGCCATAAATTCCTGTTTGAGTTCATACATACTATCAAGTTTTACCGCATCTAAAGCTGCGAAGATCCGTTGTTTAGCGATCGGACTAAAGCTGATTGTTGACAAGCCTAAGATCGGCTTAAAGGCTAGTTCCCTTTTAGCACGGTCCTT
>DXAP01000116.1 GCA_019116985.1 Candidatus Ligilactobacillus excrementavium
AGTACTCTTTAGAAAGCCAAATTTATCGAGATAATCTTTCCATTTATCTGAACCCATCTGTTGTTCAAGATGAGCCATCCCCACATTTGAAGAACGAATAAATGCTTGTTGATAATCGATCGTACCCCACCCGGTTTTATTCCAGTCATAAATTTTTTGTTTATCCACTTCATAACTGCCAGAACTGTAAGTCGCATTTGGATTAAAATTACCACTATTAATTGCTGCCGCAGTCGTAAAGATCTTCATTGTTGAGCCTGGTTCATATGCGTCCTCTAGTAAAGTATTACGCCATATTTCATTGATACCTTCCCTGGTTTGTGGGTTAAAAGTTGGCCTTTGGGTAGCTGCAATGATTTCTCCAGATTTAGCGTTCATTAACATCACTCTGACACCTTTTGGATGATACTTATCCGAAGCCTTACTAGTTAATGATTCTAAATAATTTTGTAGCCGCTGGTCGATCGTAGTATAGATATCGTCACCATTCTTGACTTTCCGTGATTTACCATTACGATCAGGGATATCTGTGCCTTGACTGTCAAAAGAAGACTTTTTGACACCATCAACACCTTTTAGTTTCTTATTAAATTCTTTTTCAAGACCCATTACGCCCTCTAACTTACCCTCAGTGTTTTCAGCCAACCCAACTAAATGAGAGGCAAACTCACCATTAGGATACAGGCGCGACTGAGAAGGAATAAATTTGATCCCTGGAATTTTGGAACTCGCGATCGTTTTTTTTGTTTCAAGAGAAATGTTCTTCCCTGGGCTCCCTAATTCTACCTGATATAGATCCTTATTTTTAGGATTTAACGTTTGCCAAACCTTCTGATAACTAATATTTAAGTTTTTGCTAAGTACCGAAGCTGCCTGTCTTTTCTTAGAATCAGGCAAGTAATCGATTTTCCCATTATAAGTCGCCTTTTTCGATAGCACGATATAAATTGAATATGTAGTCGTATCTTCGGCTACTGGTTGTTGATTTGAATCATAGATCGTACCGCGTTTAGCAGGCTGCCTGGTTTCAGCATCATACAATTTAGCAACTTTTTTTTGTAGATTTTGGCCATCCGCTCGGTGTATCACTGAAATATAAAAAAAGCGCCCAGCGAAGAGGATAAAAATTGCAATGACCACAAAGAAAATGAGCCTTCCAAAGTATTTGCGGTTATTTTTTATGTCCTTCTTGTTCACCGATCGCTTTTGTTTATTATTCATCTTGAAACATTCCTTGTATTTTGTTCATTCATTGACAAGCCTGCTTTCTTTGCAACTGCGTCCAAGCGAGAGCGACTTGTTAACTCTCCAACCTCTTGCTTAGTATTCGCATTTTTGGACTGAACTGATGATATTTGTGTATTGACTTTTTGCAAATCAACCTGCGTAGAATTTAGATTAATTGCAGAAGCCACAACCAAACAAGCCAGAATACTGATCCAAACAGAAATTAATACTACCATAAATCTTTCGACTTTTAAATATTGTGCTTTTTTTGACTGCTGTTGCGTTTTACCTTGTTTTGTATGTATTGGTCGCGAAACAGGATCAGTCACAATTTGTTTTGCTGTGTTCTGTGCCATTTGATCACATCCTTCAAATATTTATTAATTCTGTGCGATTTTTTCTATTACTCTTAACTTAGCAGAGTGAGAACGATGATTTCTCTTAATTTCGTCTTCTGATGGAATAATTAGTTTTCGATTCACTAAACGAAAATTTGGTTTCATTTCATTCGGTATTATTGGCAAACCAGGAGGTAAATCGGGAAGACTTGTTTTTTCTTTAAACAATGACTTAACCAACCGATCTTCTAAAGATTGGAAAGTGATCACGCTGATCCTCCCACCAGGTAAGAGTAAATCTAACGCTTGTTCTAAAGAATCTTCTAAGGCCCCTAACTCGTCATTAACTGCGATCCTTAGCGCCTGAAAAACTTTTTTAGCAGGATGACCACCATGTCGTCGTGCTTTAGCAGGAATACCTTGCTTAATTAGTTCAACTAGTTGCCCAGTCGTAGTTATTAACTGTTTTTTTCGACTTGCTTCGATACGTCGTGCAATCGATTTAGCATATTTTTCTTCACCATATCTAAAAAAGATCCGTACTAGATCCTGATAACTCCACTCGTTAACGATTTTTTCAGCGGTTAACGCTTGGCTTTGGTCCATTCTCATATCAAGTGGCGCATCCTGTCGATAACTAAAACCACGGGAAGCAACATCAAATTGTGGGGAAGAAACACCTAAGTCATAAACGACCCCGTCGACACCTGTAACATTTCTTTTCTTTAAAGAATTATTCAACTCACGAAAATTATTCTTTATCAAAGACAACTGCCCAGCTTCAATAAAAGATGCCAAATTTTGCTCATTATAGCTAATGGCCGTTTCATCTTGATCAAAAGAAAAAAGATGGCCCATTTTACCCAATTCACTTAACAAAAGGCGTGAATGTCCTCCGCCACCTAAGGTACAGTCAACATAACACCCATCCTGTTTAACTTGTAAATTTTCAATTGCCTCATTTAAAAGGACTGTTTCATGTTTAAACTCTGTCATATTGACTCCTTGAAATAATTTCTAAACAACAACTTCAAATCAGTTATAAACCAAAATCGATCATATTTTCCGCAATATCATCAAAATTCTCTTCGGCATTATCTGAGAAATCTTGCCAGCGATCCTCCGACCAAATTTCAAACCGATTTGATACTCCGACAATCACACATTTTTTTTCAACACCCGCATGGCTGCGTAAAGATTGCGGAATATTAACTCTCCCCTGTTTATCAAATTCACTTTCTGTCGCAGCAGAATAAAAGAACCGAACAAAGGAACGCGCATCTCTTTTAGTTAACGGGAGCTTTTTCAGTTTTTCTTCCAGGTTTTGCCATTCGTCCATTGGATAGCCAAACAAACAGCCGTCTAAACCACGCGTTAATATGCATTTACCGGCTAATTCGTCTCGAAACTTAGCAGGAATAATGATCCTGCCCTTCGTATCTATTGAATGTCTATACTCTCCCATGAACACTGGCTTCACCTCCAGATCAACCTGTTAAAATAAATATTACCACATCTCCCCACTTTTAACCACTAAATGCCACTTAAAAACCACTAAAAAAAGCTTATAAATTAGCAAATTGCATATCCAAACTAATGTTCCTAAAAAA
>DXAP01000010.1 GCA_019116985.1 Candidatus Ligilactobacillus excrementavium
AAAAAATAAAGTTAAGACACTGACGTATAAAGCTCCAGCACCTCCGCCTGTGATGACAGTGGCGATCCCCATGACAAAACCGATAAACGCTAAAATAATTAATTGCATATATTTATTCTCCCTTGTCTACTACATTTAAGTAAGATAATATTTAAGTCGACATCAAAAATTATAAGGATATTGACTTTGACGACAACCAACAATTTAAGGCGTTTTGTCGGTTTAGTAGCTAAGGAAGGAAAATAATGGCACAGTTGGGAGAAATAAATTCTACAGAACAAAAGATCATGCGGGCATTTTGGCAATTATACCAACAGAAAAAGATCAGCAAAATCACAATCCGTGAGATCATTACTTTGGCCGGGTGTAATCGCAGCACCTTTTATGCACATTTTGCCGATGTCTATGACTTATTGGAGCGGTTTGAAAATCGGCTTTTACCTGATTTAATGCAGCCGTCAGTGCAAAAAATTATTGCCAAGAATGATATTTCCTTGTCAGTGGAACACTGTATGCAGCTCTATCAAAAATACAAACCTTATTATCAATTACTTTTAGGGCCAGATGGTGATCCAAGTTTTCGCACTAAATTGACCGATTGTTTGGGTAAAATTATTAAAGCCCACCTAACTTCGACTTCAGAAAAAAACGAATTTGAAACAGATTTCTTGATTGAAGTAACCTCTTCAATGATTATCTCCTCGTTGATGTTTTACTTTAAAAGAGCAGACCGTCCACAAGCTACTGAGATCATTGATTTGATCACTAAAGTTTTAAATGATGGTGTTTCTGGCGAACTTCAATGGCATATTTTATCAGATTGATCAGGTATAAAATCTTTCTATATATAAATGTAGCAATGTTTAAGACCTAATAAGAAGATTGAGTAGCTTGGAGTTATTTAGAGTCGATTTTGGACGATTTTTCGCAGCTATTTACGTTCGTGGATCTGGAGTCCATTGTGCAAATTTTTATTTGGATCAATAATGATTTTGTCACCTTTTTTTAGTCCATCGCTGATGATAAACTTCTGACCCAAGGGTTTTCCCGTGACATTAATTTTTTGTGCTTTTCCATTTGGCTGAACTAAGTAAACATGGTTCTTTTGAACAGCTGATTTTGGGACCTGTACTCCTGTTTGCGGTACTTTAAATTTTACGACCTGACCGTTTAAGAAGGCTGCATCTACAGGAACTGTAAACTTATATGCAGGTTGATCAGCGTGTTTTTGTGTGACTGGTAATTCTGAAACAAAAGAGATCTTACTGTCTTGTTTTTCAGCCAGAATTGAATTTTTTAAAGTGATCTTGGCGTTGTTTTTAACCTGAGTGTAATTCATTTGTGGTACTAGCGCTTCTAAAACGCGTTTTTTTGAAAAGACTATTATTTCTTGTTGACCATTTTTTAGTTGCTTTAGTTGGTATGTGCCGTCAAATGGTGCAATGACTTCAATTTCACTTTGCCTTAAAAGTTCATCTTTGTTTGCTTGTAGTTCAGTTAATCTGTTTTGTAAATTGTTAATAGCTATTTGCTGATTTTGTATGAGAGTTGATCTTAGTGTTTGCATTTCTACTTGGTCGGCTGAGTCTTTATCCTTACCGACCTTAAAATCCGGCTGATTATGGTTTTCAGTGGTTATTTTTTGTTCTTCCAATTGTTCTTTGATGCTTGTGATGTTAGTTTGGACTTGTTTTAATTCTGCCTGTTTTGCTGGAAAAGAAATGACAGCGAGTGCTTCTCCTTTTTGAACCGTCTGTTCATTTCTTAGTTCAGTACTTAAGAGTGCATCTGTAGGAATTTGCTTAGTGTACGTTGAATTGCTGGCAACTGTACCTTTTCCACAATACGGTGATACATTTTCAGCTATTGTTACGTGGTAGGTTGATTTTGTTATTTGATCTTTTTTCAGGCTGAAGCCATAGATGAAGATTATGCTGATAATTATAGCCAAGAAAACTGTTACTAGTATCTTATTATACTTATTAATAAACTTTCCCAAATTTTACCCCTCATTTACCGTTTGATGGTCAGTACACATAATTCGTGCTTATTGTAATTGAAAATTTATTTTTTTAAAATAAAGTGGTTAATTGCAATGACCATTAGACTCTGATTTTTCACTAAAAAGTGACTTAAGTTGCGTTTTTCAATAAAGTACATGTTTCGTGTTATAGTAAACAGTAACAATAAAATTATGCGGTAAAGGAGAACAATCGTGAAACTAATTTCGTGGAATATTGATTCATTAAATGCAGCTTTGACTAGTGATTCGAACCGAGCACTACTCTCCAGAGATGTTTTAAAGACGATCACTGAATATGATCCTGATGTGATCGCCGTTCAAGAAACTAAATTATCGGCTAAGGGACCAACTAAAAAGCATTTAGACGTCTTGAAGGACTTTTTTCCTGACTATGATATTGCCTGGCGCAGTTCAGAAGAACCCGCCCGCAAGTCATATGCGGGTACAATGTTTATCTATAAAAAGGTATTAGCACCAAAAGTTACCTATCCCAAGATCGGTGCTCCTGAAACGATGGATCAGGAAGGGCGGATCACGACTTTAGAACTAGACAAATGCTTTGTGTCGCAAGTTTATACACCAAATTCTGGCAATAAATTAGATCGCTTAGCCGACCGCCAAGTTTGGGACGAAAGATATTGCGAATACTTAAAGGAGCTCGATCAACAAAAACCAGTTATCACTTCAGGCGACTTTAACTGTGCACATACTGAGATCGACTTGGCTCATCCTGACCGTAATCATCGCTCAGCTGGTTTTACTGATGAAGAACGGGCTGATTTCACCCAACTATTAGACAATGGCTTTACCGATAGTTTCCGTGCAGTGCATGGGGATATTAAAGGTGCTTATTCATGGTGGGCTCAACGTGTAAAGACTAGTAAGACTAATAATTCGGGATGGAGGATCGATTATTACCTAGTTAGTGACAGAATTAAAGACCGAATTGTTAAGTCTGAAATGGTAGATTCGGGCACTAGGCAAGATCACACACCGATTTATTTAGAAATTGACTTATAAAAAATTGAATTTTAACTGCGGACAAAGTCCTGATGTACCCTTGCGGTAGGTCAGGGCTTTGTTTTTATGAAAATGTTTTGTATAATAAGCAAATCACTAAACCGTAAAAAACTAAGAAAGTTAGTGATCAATTATAAGCGGCTTTTTAGGTGATAACTGGGATTTTGTGTATATAGGGGGTTAAAAACTTGAGGATCTCAACTGCCTGATCCTTGTTATTATATGTTTACGAAATACAGCAGGGGTGGATGATAATGAGTACAGATAAGAAAAAACAATTGGTATTACAAGCAAATAATGGTAATTTTGTGTATGCCACATACACCAGAAAACTGGGTATTAAAAGCCAATCAAGGTTATTCACCAGTTCAGATGGTCGTTGCCGCGACGGCCTGTTGTGGTGGATACGTTTATCAAGAAATTTTAGAAAATTCACACGTGTCATTTGAGATGGTTCAGGCTGAGGTTTCTTACACTAGAAATGAAAAGAAACCGGCACAACCACTAAAACAGATCGAAATCACTTTTTGCCTAAAAGTGACAAATGAAGATCAAAGAAAAGCGATAAGTTGTTTACGTTTGATCGACCGTCATTGTCCGGTAATACTGTCTTTGGACCCAGAGATCGAAGTTACACAAAAAGCCGTGTTCGTTGATTAGAAGGATAAAAACGCTTGGTAATATGAACATGTGAGAAAATGGGCCATCAAAAAACGCCAGCAACACAAACAGCTGACGTTTTTTCTGTTTATTTTCCAAGCTTTTGTTAGTCTAATTCAGCCCTGCTAGCTGGTAAGAAAAGTGAAGCAAAGCGGGTTATTGGACCACTGAATAAGAAGACTACGACAGTACCTGTCAGAATGGTGAATGGTAATGATGATAACCAATCCATTACAGATCCCCAAGAAATTCCACCGAAGACCATCGTTAAAATGAATACGATCGTTACAACGTTGATCAAGACGATCCCGATCATCGTGTCATACTTACTGTTAGATCCTAAACAAAAATTCCCAACAGCTGTTCCTATTTTAGGTAAGGGTAATAGATAAGTCATCAACAAGGCGATGATCCATCCATATAAAGTTGGTTGAAAAAGTGATCCGAAGTTTTGTGGCGCATCGTGTAAAATGTTGATCGCCATTGAGATATTAAAGGAAACAAGTAAGTTGATGAGCAACTGGTCAATTAAAAATGCGAAAGATTTTTTTTGGCAACATAATTAGCCCCTCCATTGTTGAAACAAATTTTTAGTACAACATTTCCTGACAAGCAATTCACAAGCAAGATTTTTTAATACAAGTGAAAATAAGCATAAAAAGGTATTTGAAAAATGATTACTTATAAGTGCTATAAAATGAATAATAAATTAATGAATTATAACAGACATCGGTTGCAAATAGTTTAAAAGCAATAGTGTAACCGCTTTATTTATTTTTAAAAAAACAGGTTAGCCTCACTTTATGTGATTTTAACCAGAAACAAAAGGGTAAATATTTGGCGAAAATAATGTGAATTACTTATCAAGTTAAGTATATCTTGAAAACTAATTTTTGAGAAATAGTATTTGTACAATTCTTTAATAACAAATTTACTATTGTATAGTTAAAATGTATATTTGTTAGGGCTTTAACTGGAAATTTTTATTGAAAGCGATAAAATAATAAGTTGAAGACACTTTTAAATTATCCTAACGATGGATTGCTTTTTAAAAAAGGTACATCATTTTAAGAATGCAAGCGTTTGAATTGTAGAAATGACCTGAGTTAGTATGATTAAAAGAGAAGACAAATATTGTGGAATTAAACTTGGAGGTTTTTGAATGACTGTAAAAACTATTAGATTAGTCAGTGAACAATGGCAGGGAGGAATGAATGAAAATTATAGTTTCGGAGCCCGACTATTATCACACATTGTGCCACCAAGCTACTCTGATGAGACGGAAACTATTTTTACTCCTGTTAGTTCTGAGGTTAAAAGTGATGGACAAGTCGATGCTGGGGCTACCTTAATCGAACAGATGCAGGCTACATATGATATTTTAGTTGCTAAGGGCCCCTTGAATGTGTTGACACTTGGCGGAGATTGTAGCGTTTCACAAGCCCCTTTTGATTATTTGCATGGCAAATATCCAGCTAAATTGGGTTTGATCTGGTTAGACGCTCATCCGGATGTGGCAACAACCAAGACCTCCCATCATTTACATGAAATGGCATTATCAAATCTGTTAGGCAGGGGTGCACAAAACTTCAACCAGGCCATTAAGAATCCTTTCAAAAAAGAGGATGTTTTGCTGGCGGGCTTACGTCATGATCAATTACGACCGATGGATGCAGCTGTTAGTGAATTGAACTTGCAGTATGTGACCCCAGAAGCTCTGGCAACTGAAAGTACAGCAATTACCAATTGGATCAAGCAACAAGGATACACTAAAGTTTTGATCCACGCTGACCTAGATGTTTTAGACCCTGCCGATTTTCACAGTATTTTACCGGCAGAACCAGGATTGGATAAGCGCGACTTTGACGCTGCGATCGGAACGATGAAGCTTGACCAAGTACTCCGCTTATTAACTGACATTTCTCAGACAGCTGACATCGTAGGCTTGACGATGGCTGAACATATGCCATGGGATGCTTTACGTTTACGTCACGGTCTTGCTGATTTGGCGATTTTTAAATAAAGAATTTAAAATACAAAAAAATTGGAATGAGGCTGGGACAAAACAATGTCCCAGTCTCTTCTTTGACTAAAAATAATCAAATTATCGCTTGTAATTTTTATGGCATAAACGCGTTTCAAAAGTCTGTATCCTCAATGTAATGCCATATACGCCATTCCTGTCCTGCGCCTTGCTACGGCCAAAAATGACGTAAACGACATTACACACCGGCTTCAAAACGACTTTTGTCCCGCTCTCGCCTTTTTGTATTGATCGGAGTAAAATGAAACTGGTATATTGAAATGAATAATGGTTCAACATATGTAAGACAATGATAGTTTGTTATTAGCAGAGTAGAAAAAGGTAGAAAGGAGCTTGAATATTTTGAAAGAACCAAGTCAACAAACAGTACAACGGATACTAAATGAAGCAAATGAAAATATTACTAAATTCCAAAAATCACGCTTGGGCCTACCATTTAAAAAAACGATGGAGGCCGATCAAATCAATTATGTGATCGCCAGCTTTACCGGGGCTGCTTATACGGGGGATGGACGAACACCGAAACGCTGGACTGCGGAAACAGTTAAAAATGTGATCAGCATGTACTTTCCCCAGTTTTTAGTCATTGATACCGACTTACTGGGACAGATCGTTCCATTACTGGTCAATTACTTTACCTTTTTAGAACATGACCAACATTATATTAAAAATAGTAACGCATTGATCAAGGCAGCTTTTGTCGCTAATTCAGATTTAGTTGCTGCTTGCATGGATCCATCTGATTGGCCTGATGGTGACATTGATGATATTGTCAATGGGGACTTAGGTGAAGAATTTTTAAATCAGACTTCACCAGAAGAATTAGAGCAAATGAAACAGTCCTATACTGTTTTATTACAGGAGCAACAACAAGGGAGCTTGGCCCCAGAAGATGAAAAAATGCTGCAGATCTTAGATGGCGTATTGTCACATGAAGATGACCAATCAGATCGAGCACAGACAAAATCAAAGGGACATCCGCAGATGAAATTAGTAAAAAAGCCACGTAAATAATTGTTGTTAGAATAAGTAAAGAAGGAAAAGAATGCGATCCTATTAATTAGAAAAGTATTCTTTTCCTTTTTGTAATGACTAATTTCAATTAAGTTTGTATGTTGATAACGTTGAGTTAAATAAAAAGGCTGAACTTAAGTGTACAACTTTTCAAACTGTATTGTATGTACTTAAGAGTGCTTCTATTAATCTGGTTAAATTTAGAGATAAGACGTGGTGACAGTAAAATTTATTTGGTAAAACAAAAAGTGATGCCAAGTTGTTTTGACGAATTAACAATTGAACAAGAAAGTAAGTTATAATATGAACAGTAAATTTAGAAAGTAGAGTAGTGAAATGACAGGAGAAAAACAATCATTAACACAAAAAGCCAATAACTGGCTGAGCAGTCCAAGAACTTTTCTGACGCTAGCAGTAATAGTGATTTTGATCATTTTAGGTTCAGCCGTGTTTTCCGGGAACTCAGATAAACGTTACCTTGATGATCAGGGTTGGAATGTGCAAATCAACGACGGCGGTAAAAAAACTGAAGTCAATGTTTATTTCTCTGGAGACAAGGCGTATGGCTTTGTCAAAGGAAAAACAGATCTGCCTAAAAAAAATGCAGCGCAGGTTAAATATGACAAGAAACGACACCAAGTAAATATCTATGGTTCACAGTCAAAAATGAGCTTTTTGATTTCAAAGAAGAAAAATAGCCAAGTAGAAGGCACAGCAACATTTGGGAATAGTAGTCAAAAATACTCTTATGTGATGACTAAAGACGATACGATCCAGCTAAAGTAAAATAGAGTGTAACTAGTCAGTAAGGTTTAAGTAGCAAGGGCTTTAGTCATAAAATAAGATGAATGTTTTTGATATTGACATTAAAGTTAACTGGATGAAAGGTTTTGGGTTGAGTCACTTGGCTAAAAGACATCTGAGCACTTTTCTTAAAAATTCCCTTCTTCAGTCATATTAGAAATGTATTTTGTTTTATACGCAAGTTAGTCTAATGTTAAACTGACAACGATGAC
>DXAP01000117.1 GCA_019116985.1 Candidatus Ligilactobacillus excrementavium
TTAATTATCAGCCAAAAGCTGCCAAACTTGATCCAGATCAATTATCGGTTGGCGAATAGGATGTATCATTAAAACAGTAAATGAGATGGAGGTTATCAATATGAGTAAAGCAATTTTACAATTAGGCGCGCTGTCATGCCCGTCATGCATGCAAAAGATCGAGGGCGCACTTGAAAAGCAGGATGGTGTGGAAAACGTCAAAGTCTTGTTCAATGCAGCCAAAGTCAAAACTGATTTTGACGGCGATAAAATTTCCGCAGACAAATTGTCAGACACGGTAACTGATTTAGGCTATGAAGTTCAATCAATGAAAGTGAAATAGGTGAAGAATATGACAACAGCAACCCCCGAAAAATTATTTGAAGCAGAAGTTAAGCAAGCAGATATCGACCACCATACCCCAACGGCTGGTGCGATGACCGGCCACATCGTTGCCAATTTGGAAGTTTTATCCAACAAACTCCAGATGGCAAAATGGTATGTGAAGGGAATGTCGGCCCAACAGCTGAAAGTCCTATTCGGCGACTTACTTAAGCAGGCGTACGACCAAAAGGATGCCTTGGGCACGGTCTTAATCGATGAGGCCTTAATTACGCCAAGTACCCAAAAGGAATTCACAGAGTACACCATGCTGGAATAAAATGGCCAGAACAAATATGAATCTGTAGAGTGGCTGGTCAACGACTTCGTCCACGACTATGACACTGAGAACATGTTTGTCACCCGGGCAATTAAGCTTGCTGAAAAAGAAGACCGTCCAGTCTTGGCACAACATTTGGTTGGCCTGCTGCAAGATAACAACCACAACATCGCTACTCTGCAGGCCTTGCTTGGTAAGACACCACGAGAAGGCTTGGATGAGGAAGACGACGAAGATTAATCCTCAATAGATACAATCGGGTAGGAGATAGTTCACACTATCGACCTCCCACACCACCGTACGTACGGAACCGTATACGGCGGTTCAACAACTTAAGCTTTACTTTGTATTGACTGATACAACTGAGACATGTTTAATAGTCCCCGTTGTGTCAGTCTTTTATTGGTTATGGTCATCAACAGTGTTTTACTGTGAGCGTTACGCCAGTATCCTTTCCGCGTATTTGCGTAGGTTTTGGCTTGTTTGTGGCTCATCCCTAATTTGACCAGCGCTTTGAATCGGGTTCCAATATTCTTCCACTGTTTCCAGATGTACTGGCGGATGCGCGAACGCAACCAAGCATCTAGATTCCTTAAGAATGAAGACATTTTTCCAATGGAATAATACTGAACCCAGCCCTGCATTTTCTGTTTGATTTCTTTGAGAATTTTGTCTAGGCTAACGCCTCGATTCCTCCTAGTAATTCGTTTCAGTTCCTGCTTAACTCTTTGTTTTGACTTCTGATGTGGGCGCAAATAGGCTCCCTTGCGTCCCGCACCCAGCGAAAAACCTAGAAACTTCAGTCTTAGTGGAGAACCGACTTGCGTCTTTTCTGCATTCACTTCAACTTTGAGTTCCTTTTCTAAAAACTGGGTGATGCTTTTGAGAACCCGTTCACCCGCACGCTTACTTTTAACATAGATATTACAGTCATCCGCATAGCGTACAAATTTATGTCCTCTTCTGGTCAATTCTTTGTCCAGCTCGTTCAGATAAATATTTGCTAGTAATGGTGAAATATTGCCACCTTGCGGTGTACCTTTAGCGGACTTCTCGAAAAATCGACCATTCATAACACCACTCGTCAAGAACTTACGAATCAAATGCAAGACCCATGGCTCACTAATGTAATTTTCAACAAATTTAATTAGTAAATCATGGTTCACATTGTCAAAATATGACTTTAAATCAAGGTCGACCACGTAGTGATAACCCTGATTATAATAAGCAACCACCTTTTTCACAGCACTTTGTGCACTGCGGTGTGGGCGAAAACCATAACTATTATCTGAGAATACTTTTTCAAAAATAGGAGACAGTTGCTGTTGTAACGCCTGTTGAACCACACGGTCAACGACCGTTGGGATTCCTAACTGACGTTTCGAACCATCTGGCTTAGGAATCTCAACTCGTTTGACAGGTTGGGGTTCATAGCTTTCGGTTCGCAAGGCCTCGATTAGTTTTACGTTATTCTCTTTCAAGTATACCCTATTGGCTGTTTGGGGTTTCATGCTATACTGAACCATAACCTACAAATAAAATTGGCCCTAAAGCCGTTAATATGAAAGGCTGACTTAATGATTGGTTGATTGTATGATCAATCTACTAAGAAATGTAGGAGAAGATAAATGTAAAACCGTTACACCCGATAGAGGAAAAGAATTCTCCCAACATAGTCGAATAACGCTAGAATTAAATGGCACTAAAGTGTATTTTCCAGATCCACATGCTCCATGGCAACGTGGTACAAACGAAAATACTAATGGTTTATTACGAGAATATTCACCCAAAGGTGAAGATATTTCAGGTATTTTCAATAGTCAAATTCAAGAATGGGCGAATAAATTAAACACGCGACCACGGAAATGTCTAAATTGGAAAACCCCTTATGAAGTATTTTTTAATGAATCGTTGCACTTAATTTGACAATTGAAGCCATAAAAAAACCGCTCAAATCGACTTTCGTAAATCTGAACGGTTTTTTAGAAATTCAATTTTTAAGCGCCTTCTACCATATCACGGCGTTTGTATCCTAAATAGCCGACAAATAAGAAGACGATACTGATAACAGTAATTACTGCAAAAATCGTTCCATCAAATTTTTCCATCGGTAAGCGTGGAATCCAACTTTGAATCGCCGTTTTTGAGAACCAATCCGGCAAATCTAAGATTCCGCCGAAATAATTCAAAGCAAAGGAATAGCCTAGATAAGCATAGATTACTTTTCCAAATTTTGGCAACCAGCCTAACGCTAAAGCAGCCAAACCAATATAAAATAAGATGGAAGGGAGAGAATTGTATCCAGCAGCTAAGAAATCGGTCAGATCCATAGTCGATTCATTTTTCATCGCAGAAATCGCCGTTCCGCCTAATCCTGCTGATGCTAAACCAATGCCTACGACTCCAGCAAAAATAGCTAAAAATATCGTTGTCCAATATAATTGGCCTCGCGTAATCTTCGTTACATACAGTTGACTCAGATGCAGTCTTGTTTCTTCTGCAAATAATTTATTGACCACCGCGATTGGCAAGATTGTGACTAATCCAATCATTACCATCATGATTGTTGCCGTAAAGGATTCTTCAATGGAAACGCCAGATTGAGTGAACATTTGTTTCATCAGTTCATTTCCGCTAAGAAAGACTTGCATGTCTCCATAAATGGAGCCATACGCAGCTCCCATAACCACAAATGCGATCAGCCAACCAATCATTACTCCTTTATTAATCTTGAAAAACAAACCAGGTACAGAAAGTAGTGATTTCTTCGCCGTCGCACGCCCTTCTCGTTCAGGAAGATAACCTGCGCCCATGTCGCGATGTTCTTCCAACACAAACGCAAGTACGGTAAAAACAAGACTAAAAATCAAAGCAAATAATAATGGTAGCCAGTTATTTTTTGTGAAAGGATAGGTCAAGTAAATCCATCCCATTGGATTGAACATTGATAGATCAAGATTAGACACATCTGTTCCGGCGCGCACGATATACAAAAGTCCTATAAGACTTAATGTCGAGCCGGTTGCTCCAGTAGAGGTCGCCATAATCTGCGACATCACAAGTGCCAATACACCACCGATAATTCCCGCCAATGCAATTGATCCTCCGAACAAGAAAGCTCCTTCGGCATCAATCGTTTTTACACCAAAACTCATCATGAGTCCGCCGATTAAAAGACCTAATAAAAGATTGATCAACAGCATCTCACTGATAACAGCTAATGAATTGGCTTGTCGTCCTACTCGAAATGAGCGAACCAATTCAGTCAAACCTAATTCTTCTTCTTTTCGCGTGTGGCTCACCACATGAAGTGCTGAGATAATCATTGCGAACAATCCGCAAAACAGCAACATCTCTTGAGCATACATCGCTCCTAAAGTATAATCCGTACCTATTTTGATTGGTGTAGGTCCAACCATCGAGATCATCGCTGGATTTTGCATCGTTTCAAACGTCCCTAAAAGACCTTGTCCTTTAGCAATCTCTTCAAATGCTGGTACAAATGCTCCTGAGAACAAACCCAAACCTAAAACCCAAACAATTATTTTTTTCCAATCGCGTTTCACGTATTGAATGAACAATACGTTCCAACAGGCAAATTTTTCATTCATTTTCTTTTCCTCCGTTCCGACAATCAGCCTTCGTAGTGACGCATGAATAAATCTTCAAGCGTTGGCGGTACAGATTCGATTTTTATCACACCTAATTTGGTTGCCTCGGTCAGAATCGTATTCATCGCTTCATTGTCAGCAGAAAAAGTTGCTTTGCCGTCTTTTTGAACAAAATCATGCACGCCAGAGAGCGTCGCAAGTTTCTCAATATCGCCTTTTGTCACCAATGTAACTGTTGAGCGAGTCAAATGACGCAATTCATCTAATGTACCTGTTTCAACTACTTCTCCACGTCGAATGATTGCTACTTTATCTGCTAATCGTTCAACTTCACTTAAAATATGTGAAGATAATAGAATCGCTTTGCCATCATTTTTGATTTTTTCTACTTCTTCTTGGAATACTGCTTCCATCAATGGATCTAGTCCTGAAGTCGGTTCATCTAAAATATACAGATCAGATTCAACTGAAAGTGCAGCAATCAAACCGACTTTTTGACGATTTCCTTTAGAGTAACCTTTGGCTTTTTTCTTTGGATCAAGTTCAAATCGTTTGATTAAATAATCACGCTTTGCTTTGCTCCCGCCGCCATGAAGTTTGATAAATAGATCAATGATCTCTCCACCAGTCAGGCTGCCCCAAAGAGCAACATCTCCAGGAACATACGAAATTCGTTTATGGATTTCTAGACTATCTTTCCAAACATCTTTTCCGAATATTTGGACATCTCCTTCGTCTCGGTTGATGATTCCTAGCAGTGTACGGATCGTCGTTGACTTTCCTGCTCCATTTGGTCCGATAAAACCAACAACTTCACCAGCGTTTACTGTGAATGAGACATCTTTCAACGCCTGGAATTTACCAAATTTTTTTTGCAAGCCTTGTACTTTTACAATTTCTGTCATGGTACATAACTCCCTTTTCTTTTGACATAATTTTATAACGAGCTTTCCAGTCTGAACAAAACGCACCTTTTTTATGAACTAATGCAAGATGTATCATTCATAAAATACCCCTTTATACTTTGTTTCAAACCAAAATTCTTTCACAGATTCGATAATATTCTTTTTTATTTTAACAGTCAATAAAAATAATTTTAAATTTAGACCTATAATTCCATTGTTAGTACGTATTCTTTCCTATATAATATATACGAAGTTAGTTTTGAACTATAATAAACAAAAAGTTCTTTTTATAGAAAGTAGGCATTTTTAATGGATGGTTTTGAACGAAGAACAGAAGAAAAAAAGAAAAAAGTTTTACGAGCTGCTTTTGATCTGATGAATACAGATACGGGAATCGAGAATTTAACGATCGATGCCGTAGCCAAAAAGGCCAATGTAGGAAAAACTTCTATTTTTAAATATTTTGGCAGCAAAGAAAATCTCATTCATGAAGTCTTTATCCGGTCAATGGATGAAATGGAGGAAAAAGCTAAAAAAATCGTGGAGAAAAATGCATCATTTGAAGAAACTTTGATCGCCATGAGTCAAAATAAAATCGATTACTTCGAAAAAATCAATAAACAATTTTACTTAGATTTAATGAGCTATTACACTAAAAAAGAAGACAGCGGCTTTACCCGAATGATGGAAGCTTATACAAAGCAAAGTCTTGGCATTATGTTGGATCTATTCCATCGCGGGCGTAAAGAAGGAAAAGTCGATTTAAAATATTCAGATGAATTTTTGATGTTGTATTTTCAAGCCATGATCGAAGGCATCTCTAATCCGCAGATTTATGAGAAAATCCTGCCTTATACAGCGGAATGGACTGAGCTGTTGGTAAAAGGAATCGCTCCGAGACAATAGTTTTACGAACAACAAAAGAAGAAATACTCGCCGAATCCACAAAAGAATAAAAGGAAGCTGATCTTTTTTGTCCGAACAGCGTTCGGATTAATTTTACAATCTACCTTTTTCATACCAAAATTTTACCGAAGTTTTGACGGGATCAAAAGTAATTGAACCCTTGAGTACCAAGGATTCATGAACCCCAAAATTTTATAATCCCTTATACGTTAAAAAAGCCGCCCTGCGTAACTTTGGTCGGTTACGGTGTAACTGTATATTTTTACATTTTTGAATTCGCCTACTACTTTATCTGTGAATCGTACCACCACGACGTCCATGTTTATGATGTTGACGTTTCTTTTTATCTAACTCGTATTCCAATTCCTCTTGTGCTTTCCTTTGTTTGTTCAGCTCATAATCTTGGGTATTTGAATAAAGCACGCTCATTAAGGCATCTGATAATAATGTACTCATATACTTTATTGGAGTATTTTCATTATAATTAACGGCTCTGTACCCTTCTATATTCTCTTTTCGGAAATCATCACTCCTTAAATTATGTTGTTTTACTGCCTGCTTAGCCTGTTCAATTTGCTTAGCAGAAATATTTTTATCTTGTCCTGCTTCACCAATAAACAACTGTTGTGTGCCTCTATTGTTCAACACACGTAACAAATTAGCGTTTTTAATCCCATCTGGTTTAACCTGTACGCTTAAATAAGCAAGTCCTTGTACATGCTCTTGCGTTGTAAATTTTTCTGGTGGATTGTTTTTTAGACGGGTTATATCCTGTTTCTCCAGTGGTTGAAGCTCAGGATTGTAATAAATAACTGCCGTATATAATCGCTCTTTTTCAGTCATTTTTACTTTGTTTAAGTCTATATCAGGAAAAGACTTAGTTAGAACGCTGTTGTATTGTGTATCAACCACTTTTTTAACTTCATTAATTGCTGAAAGTTCTTTAATGCTTCGCTTTAATACGTTTTGTTCATTTTCTTCAAAACCGTTTAGTAAAGCACCTTTTGTTAGCTTAATATCTTTAAAGCGGTAGCCTTTTTTAGCCAAAATATCGCTAGTATTTTCCTTGACTCGCTGTTCTTGCTTTTCAAGCATTAACCAACTAACGAATGGACGCTTAGTAAATGTTAGAATTTGTTGATTTATAATATTAGTTCTTATCATTGCCAAGCGATATTTTAATTCGTTTCCTGCAAATACCTTTTGTTCACTATCTGTTTCTTTAATTAGTTCACGTTTTTCTGCCATTGTTACCCGTTCAAAATCAATATCAGGGTAAAGTCTTCTAACTGTTCGATTAACTACTTTATCTAGCAACTGATTAGCTTCTGCTAATGAATTTTCTTGTTGATTAATAGTTATTAGTTGCTTTGTCATATCCTGTCCAATTGCTTGCTTAATCATAGTGCTATTTTTCCAATTAAATAGCATACGTTGTTTTTCGTCTAAATTTTCTAGGCTAACAAATGTTTTTAATTCTTTACTTAGTTGAGAAACCATACGTTTCTCATCAAACGAATAATGACGTTGTAGGGTTTGTATACGACGTTCATTATGAATTTTATCATTCACATTTTTTACTTCTGATTTTGCTTGACGTTGTAGCTTAACACTACGGTTAAATTCTTGGCGATTTTCTCTCTGTGAATTAACCCCTTCATGTTGCGTTGCAACTTCATCTATTCCCTGTTCTTCATATGACTTTTCACTAATACGGTCTAGTAAATTTTTAGCCTCTAAAACTTTATTAACAGCGGTAGCCCAATTGTGACGCCATTCAGTTATTTTTTCTTTTTTATCCCAATCAACTAACCAAATTTTCTTCTGTCTTGGAAAGCCACTTTTAGTAAATGTTTTATTTCCATTTTCATCTAAAATATATTGTGTTTTTGCCTTTAATCCCCATGTTCCGTCAGGATTAAACGGGCGGTTTGTTAGCATAACATGTGCATGCGGATTATCTGTATTATCTCTGTGAATAGCAACATCTGCTACCATGCCTGCATTAACAAAATTTTCTTGTACATACGCTGTCAATAATTCTTTTTGTTCTTCCGTTGATAATTCGATAGGTAAAGCAACATTAAATTCTTTTGCGTAACGTGAATTTGCTTTACGGTCTTTGTCTTCAACTTCATTCCATAATTTTTGCCTATCTTTTGCCCAATCAGGGGCATTTTTTGGTGTTAAAATAAATGCTTCTGGTTTAACATCTCTTGCATAAGAATAGGTCTTACCCTCTTTATCAGAAAACAACTTTTCGCCACTTCGATAACTCGCACTAGCAACCGCACTACGCATTTTTCCTGCGCTTATATTTTGAAAACTCATATGAAAAATTGCCATACTGTTGTCTCCTTTCTTTTGAGGGTTTGGTTTTTGGTTTTTGTTGTCGCCATAGGCGACTTCTGATACAGGTTTTTTAGGGGTTTAACACGACATAGATTTTCTATGTGTAAGTGCGCATTGACCTCGTTTCACTCGGTCGCTGACTTCTGTACTTGATATTTTTATTCTATTCTTTTCTGTTTTGTTTCGCAAATAATAAGTTGACCTAACTTAAACATTGTGCTATTTTAAAGCCATATTGATAGCAAGTAAATCTAAGGGGGTCATATTTATGGCAGTATCAAATATTGAAAAGCAACAAGCTAAACTCGAAAAACTTAATGAAAAGATTAAGCAGGAAAAGAAAAGGATTGACCAGCGTTTAGGTCATGAGATTATTAAAGACGCTAAATTGGATTACAGTAATTTAGATCAAGGAACAATTAAAGAACTTGCTTCTAAAATTGTGACTTATCTAAATGAAAATTCAATTGCTAAGTCAAACGATTCTGTCTCTAATCAATCCAACGAACAAGGCACTGAATTTAATCAACCTCAAGGCTAAATTTGCTTATGAATGAAAAGTATAATAACTTAATTAAGCAACGTGATAAGGCTGAAAAAAAGCTTGAACAAGCTGATTTCAAAGCTCGCCAATCTAAATACTACGAAAGTCAAAAAAAACGTAAAGCCCGTTCCAGGCGTTTGATACAAAAAGGGGCACTATTTGAAAAATATTTTGAAGCAGAAAATCTTAGCATTGATGAAAGCGAAGAACTGCTAAAAATATTTGCCGATTACGTCAACGCAAATAAACCTGATAAATATAAAAAGGATAGTCCTAGTCTTTAGGGCTATCCTTTTTATTTTCTGGTTCTTTTTTAGCTTTTATCTCTGGATTTTTCTTGGCAAATTCTTTTAAATCTTGTTGTGTCCTTTTACTTATTTCTTTTTTAATCAATTCAAACTCTAATTGATTAGTTTTTTTT
>DXAP01000118.1 GCA_019116985.1 Candidatus Ligilactobacillus excrementavium
TCTTTAGCGTAATTTTCCTCAAAGTAATTTAAAACGGCATGCGTATCATCCTTTTTCTCTAGCTGATACTCCACCACAAACTTTTGACTTGAAGTTGTCATCGTATAACCATATTTTTGTCCTGGAACTGCAGAATCAATGTGCATTTTTGCCACCTTACCTGTCGTCCACGTTTTTTCATACGTGTAGCCCGGCAAGTCACTCCATGAGATCTTTTTACCCACTTGTTGACGAATATCTGCCAACGCCGATTCGATCAATTCATGGTATAAAAACTCAACTGGTGCGTCTAAGGTCATATTAATTTCCATACTATTCCCCCTCTCTTCTTTCCTTACTACATGCAATATAAATCTATAATGAATACAAGCAATACACCAATTCCTAACACCCATAGCTGGCTGCCGGTTGCTTGATTTAGAAACTAAATTATTAGCCAATATACAAGTTCAGAAGATCCGTGCCATTTTCACTGCTCAGTGGGTCTTATTTTATTAGCTGCCTTAACAAATGGTACATAAATTAAGAAGCCGACCACCATATTAAACAATTGCAAAATAACTGCACGCCAATCCATTGTAGCGATCAAAACATTAAAGACGGGGGGCATTGACCAAATAATTTGATTTTTGATCGGCTCGACTAGGCCAAGTGAAACTGCCCCATAAGCAATCGAAACCATGACTGTCGGTGCGATAACAAATGGAATAAAGTAAATTGGATCCAATACGATCGGCATCCCAAACATTACTGGCTCATTAATATTAAAGAAGCCCGGTGCTATCGACAATTTAGCAACAGAACGTTGATCATCACGCTTAGAAAATATCAAGATCGCAAATAGTAACAGCAAGGTTGAACCTGCACCACCGATCCATCCATATAAATCAAAACTATTCCGTGTCCACAGATATGGCAACTCTTTTCCTTGTTGGAAAGCATTAATGTTAGCTAACTGCGCTGTCAGCCAGATACTATCCATAACTGGTCCCAAAACATTTGTCCCGTGAATCCCAAAGAACCAAAAAACCTGAACTAAAACTGTCATTAAAAGAACTGCTCCAAAACCTTGACTTAGATTCAATAATGGATCTTGTAGTGTCTTTGCAACAAATTCAATGACTGTTGTTCCGAACTTGCTAAAGACATACCCAATGATACCTGCAATATACAAAGCGGCCGTTGCTGGAATAATACCAGTAAATGCTTTTGCAACAGCTGGTGGTACTGAATCAGGCATTTTGATCGTAATGTTTTTCTTCATCAACCAAATATAAACCGTGGAAGCAATTGCACCCATGATCATAACTGTAAAGAAACCCGTTGAACCAAAGAACTGACCGAAGTTAAAATAACCCCACAAAGAAACATCTTTGCCAGAAACAGCTGCGCCAGCGTCTGTTAAAGCCTTGACTGCGCCTTTATTTAAGGCTGAACCTAACTCAATCGATGCATTTTGTGGCAAGCTAATAATGAATGAACCTAATGTTACGATCCCACCTGTGATCGGTTCAACCTTATATTGAACTGCCAACTGGTAACCAAATGTAAATGAAAAAATTAAACCTAAAATTGCTAAAGTACCTGTCCATACCATGGCGTTAATATCGATCAACCACTGCATTGAAGACACGATCCCCATCCAGTGCATCTGTGTTGGGATATCACGGATCAAAGCATTTAAAACATTCGCGACCGCACCTGCCATCATGGCTGGCATGATAGTGATAAAAGCATCACGCAATGCGATCAACCACCGAACTGAGCCTATTTTAGCTGCAACTGGAACAATGTGTTTATTTAACCAATTAATAAATGCATTCATTGTATTTTTCACTCCTATCTTATTACTTAACGCTGATTAAACATAGCAAGCGCTTGAATAGCGCTTTCATTTTTTGCTTACCTAAAACTAACTACCCCTGTATTCGTTATAAGACACTGCTGCTTGATTATATATCGATATTTTGCGTGTGATAATAAAGCGCTAAATTATCATATACAAAATAAGTTCTGGAAAAATTAAAAACTTTTCCGCTTGCTAAATAATTGATCCCATCAAGGCACAAAATCTGATCTCCTTGCTGTCGTTTTAACAAATCAGCTTGCTGTTCACTTATTTTCGAGACATGAACATAGTTTTCTGAAGTACTACCTGTCATTTGATAAGCATCACGCAAAAAACTAAAAATCGAAGTTTGGACACTTTCTTCAGTCAAAAAAGGTACAACGTTTCGTGGGAAATAAGATTCTTCCAATGAATATAGTTGACCTTGTAAATAGCGTAATCTGACAACACGATAAACCCTACTATTTACCGCAACATTGCCCCTCAGTGCCAAATCTTTATCGGCAGTAATAGTATCAAACTTAAGGACTTTGGATTTCAATGGACCGCCAGATACCATTGAATTTTCATCAAATCCGATCGACAAGTTCAAAATCTTTTGCGATTGGAGCGGCTTTTTGATCACATAATAACCGCTACCACGAACCCGTCTAAGTAAACCATGAGCAAAAACAACATCCAATGCCTTACGAATCGTATTTCTACTGACATGATATTGTGCAACCAATTCTTTTTCAGTTGGTAATTTATCGGTATATTTATTCGTAAGGATCGCCTGAATAATATCTTCAGCCACTTTATGATACATTTTTTATCCCTCCTTTCTACTAATATCCGGATATTGAATAATGCCCTGTGACTTCTTTGTTTGTACATTGAGGCAATAAATGTGTCGGCGCTCATCATATTTGTGCCCACTAATTATATTACCAGTGGTCGTTCGTAAAATCAATAAAGCGCTTTCTTTTATTGCAAAATAAAAGAGGCTGGGACAAAACAATGTCCCAGTCTCTTCTTTGACTAAAAATAATCAAATTATCGCTTGTAATTTTTATGGCATAAACGCGTTTCAAAAGTCTGAACCCTCCATGTAATGCCATTTACGCCATTCCTGTCCTGCGCCTCGCTACGGCCAAAAATGACGTAAACGACATTACATAACGGCTTCAAAACGACTTTTGTCCCGCTCTCTTTAAATATTCGTAATTATTAGATTGGCAATACAGCGAAGATCAAAGCACCAACGATACCACCAACAATAGGTCCAAAGAATGGTACCCAACTGTAACCCCAGTCGTTGCCACCTTTATTTGCGATAGGCAAAATAGCATGGGCAATACGAGGACCCATATCACGGGCAGGGTTAATAGCGTAACCTGTAGGGCCACCAAGTGAAAGACCGATACTTACGATCAACAAACCAGCTACAACAGGATTCAAGCCATCAGCCATTGAACCATGACCAAATGTTGCTAATCCAAGTACCAAGACAGCAGTACCAACAGCCTCGGTAATAAAGTTATTACCTAAACTACGGATAGCAGGTTCTGTCGCGAAAATACCCAAGATAGTATCTGAATCCTTCGTTGCTTCCCAGTGTGGACGATATGAAAGCCATACAACAACAGCACCTAGAATACCACCCAACATCTGAGCGACAACATAAGGGACAACAGCAGCCCATTTTGTTAAACCGATACATGCAAAGGCGATCGTTACGGCAGGGTTAAGATGAGCTGGACCCATCATACCACCAACGTAAGCACCCATTGTTACACCAAGGCCCCATCCAAGTGCAATAACGATCCAGTCAGCACCTTGAGCCTTTGATTTATTCAAGTTGACAGCGGCACAAACACCGTTACCAAGTACAAGCAGTACGAAAGTACCGATGAATTCACCGATCGCTTCAGTAGCAATAGTTCCCATAATTTTTCCTCCTATATGTGCTGGAACAGTCGTTATATTTTTCTGTCCCAAATTTAAAGCAATTTTTTTTATGTCATGCAAGGATCTCTTTGATCCATTGCATAATTTAAATCTATAAACGATTAGTGAGTTACCAATGTATCGGTACGAATCACTCTTAGTAGAATTACGCGAACCAAAAGGCTATGACTATCTGACTTTGTCATCATAGTGCCTACCTTCTAAATGGCTCATTTTTCTTACTTATTTTTTAAACTGTCCAAGCGTGTTTCAGCAATTAAGTCATTTAATTCATCAGTTTGTTTTTGTTTCTCATCTGCTGACCAACCCAAAACACGGGCCATTTCATCAATGATCGCATCCTTCTTTTCCATTAGCTTATCTTCATGGAACAAGACAAAATTCGTCCGACGTAAAAGATAATCAACTGGAGTTAAGGTCATTTCTGAATCGATCGAGTAATGTAAGCTGATCGTATCTGCTAACGTCAAGCCAGGAGCTACATCAACATCATCTACGTATGAAACGACACGACCCATGTTTGAACCGAAACGGTTTGCAAGGTCTTTTGCTTCATCTTCTGGGATCCCCTTACCAATAGCAAGATTTGTATAGAATCCTAATGTCTTTTCAACATTCGTAGGGTCAAAGTGACCACCTGAAACTTGTAATTTAGTTGAGTCAATATCTTTGATCTCAACATTGAATTTATCTTTCAATGTCTTAGTGATCAATTCCATTGCACCTGCAGCCATTTTACGATAGTCAGTGATCTTACCACCAGATAATGTGATCAAACCATCTTCACCTACATCAAGTGAAGAACCACGAGAAACCTGCGAAGCGGAAACTTCTTTTTCACCACTCGATTGTTTCAAAGCACTAATTGATTTTTCAACGTCTTCACGTTCTACTTCACCATTATTGAACTTAGCAACTGTTGCGATCAAGTTATTGAAACTTTCATCGGAAACCTTACCAGTGTTAGCACCGCCACCATTATAGTCAGAGCCAGCATTAGAACCAAGTAACGGACGGATACCTGCCCAACTAGCTTCAATATCATCAAGTGTGATATTTGCTTCAGGGAAACGATTGTTGATTGCTTTTAACAAGTAGTCAACATCATCTTGCTCAACTGTTGGATGTGTGTAATCACCAGTGTAATCTGTATCAGTTGTACCAAAGTAAGTTTTACCTTCTCGTGGCACAACGAAGATCATCCGACCATCACCAGCACCTGAATCGGAGTATGTTGGTTGAGGTACACTTAAAACTGATTCATCAACAACTAAATGAACACCCTTAGTAGGACGGATAACTTGACCATTTTCGCCGTTCTTATCATCTAAACCAAGGAACTTAGACGACCATGGACCAGTCGTATTGATCACTAACTTGGCATTAACATCAAATTCTTCGCCAGATAAAACATCTTGTGCAGTAACACCATCGATCTTTCCATCAGCATTGTGCGAAACATTAACTGCCTTAACACGGCTAGCCATTAAGCCACCCAATGCAACAGCACCTTTGATGTTTTCAATTACCAAACGAGCGTCATTATTAACATAATCAAGATAAACACCAGCGCCCAGTAACTTATCACTCTTCAGGCCAGGTTCACGTTGTAATACCTCATCACGGTCGATCGTATAGTTAGCATATTGACTAGCTTCAACTCCTGCCAAACGATCATACAGGTCCATCGCAATTTTGACACTAAACATATCAAATGTTTGGTCAGGCGTATCATAAATTGGTAAAAGCATTGGAAATGGCTTTGGAATATGTGGAGCGATCCCTTGAACTACAGCACGTTCCTTAACTGTGTCAGAAACAACTCCGACATCAAATGTTTTCAGGTAACGAATACCACCATGCACTAACTTTGTAGACCGAGAACTTGTTCCCTCAGCAAAGTCCTGCATTTCAAGCAAACCAACTTTAGCACCTGCTTTAGCAGCTTGGATCGCTACACCAGCACCAGTGATTCCCCCACCAATGATCAAAAGATCCAAGTCAGTATTTTTTAGTCCGTCAATAGTTTCCTTTCTTGATTTATAAGAAAAATTCAATTTCAATATCCTCCTCGTTTTTAGTCAAGCTACGCGTAATAATAAATTTCCACACGTAGTCTTGTTAATATCGAGTTGTATAAGGCATTTATCCTTTAGCAACTTCTTAATAATTTCTTCTCTCTTCTTACCTAAGTTAGCTTTTATTAAGCTTATTTTGTTTCTGGTTTGAAACTTCTTGTTGCTTTAACAGCTTCTTCCCAGCCTTCATATAATTGGTCACGACGTGAATCATCCATTTCTGGATCAAAACGCTGTCCAATTTCAAACATATGTTGCAATTCGTCTGTATCTTTCCAGAATCCACAACCTAAACCTGCAAGGAATGCAGCACCCATAGCCGTTGTTTCTAAGTTGGCCACACGTTCAACTGGTGTATTCAATAGATCTGCTTGGAATTGTAGTAAGTAGTTATTACGAGCAGCACCACCGTCAACACGTAATGCTGGGATTTCGATACCAGTGTCTTTGTACATTGTGTCAACAACGTCACGTGTTTGATAAGCCAATGATTGTAATGTAGCTTTGATGAAGTCCTTATTTGATGTACCACGCGTTAAACCAAATACAGCACCACGAGCCGCGGAATCCCAGTAAGGAGCACCCAAACCAGTAAAGGCAGGTACTACATATACTTCGTCATCATTTTCTGATTCGTTAGCGAATTGTTCTGATTCTGGTGCAGATTCGATCATCTTCATACCATCACGTAACCATTGTAGAGCTGAGCCAGCAACGAAAACTGAACCTTCAAGTACATAGTTAACTTTGCCATTGATCGAGTAACCAATTGTTGTTAACAGGTTGTTCTTAGAAATAATTGGTTCTTCACCTGTATTCATCAATACGAATGCACCTGTACCATAAGTATTTTTAACCATACCCTTCTTCAACGCTAATTGACCGAAGAGAGCAGCTTGTTGGTCACCAGCCATGCCAGAAACTGGAACACGACTTCCGTAGAAATGGTAATCCATTGTGTACCCGTAAACTTCAGAGTTTCCTTTTGGTTCTGGTAACATAACTTCAGGGATATTCAAAAGTTTCAAAATATCTTTATCCCACTGTAATTTATGAATATTGAACAACATTGTACGAGAAGCATTTGAGTAGTCAGTAACATGTGACTTACCACCAGTTAACTTCCATACCAACCATGAATCGATCGTACCAAACAACAATTCACCCTTTTCGGCGCGTTCCTGTGCACCATCCACATGATCAAGGATCCAGCGGATCTTAGTTGCTGAGAAGTAAGGATCAACCAACAAACCGGTCTTTTCATGAATCATATCTGAATGTCCATCTTCAATGATCTTGTTTGCATAATCACTAGTTTGACGTGATTGCCATACAATGGCGTTATAAATTGGCAAACCAGTTGCTTTATCCCAGACAACTGTTGTTTCACGCTGTGTTGTGATACCGATACCTTGGATTTGGTCTGGTTGTACACCAGAGTTAATAAATGCGTCAGCAATCGTTGCTTGAACTGCATTCCAAATTTCGTTAGCGTCATGTTCTACCCAACCTGAATGTGGGAAGTATTGCGTAAATTCACGTTGTCCATCAGCAACTTCTTTACCGTTATGATCAAAAATGATTGCTCGGGTACTTGTAGTTCCTTCATCGATCGCCATGATATATTTTTCTGCCATTTGATATCCTCCTAGTATAATGGTTTAACACCCTAAAGTTTAAGCAAAACAAGAAACCGTTTACTTGTTCAACCATATTATTATAAATCTCAAGTCCAAGCTTGACAACCTTATTGTTTACAATATTTTTTTAGGGTAATCAAATTAATGCTTATAAATGCTGTTATACTAACATTTTATTAAAATAAATTTTTTTGACTTTAAATTAATGCTTGTGAATTCCCTAAAATAAAATAAGTAAATTTTCCAAATTATCAAACATTCATAATGCTAATTTTTTAAAAAATATACATCGCTCCTCCTTTACTTGCATAAAAAAATGTCAATTTCTTGATGAAAGCAAAATAGCTTGTACAAAACTAAAAGCGTTTTCAGGAAAATATTATATCGAATCTATAACACTATTGCAAACATAAATTTATGATTTCTAAAAGAATTTTATTATTTACGCTTTTTAAAGCTTATATTCATTTGTTTTATTAACTATTTCCAAATACTGTTTGGCTTGGCCATTGTAATAAAAAAAATCCCCAATTCGTTAAATTTATTGTTAACAAATTGGGAATCCCTTATTAAACTAAACTTTTATTGGTTAATTATTTGACTTTTAATGGTTTTAGTTGTTCTTCAACATCTTTCAAAGATACACCAGCCTGCAATAAAGAAGCAGCTGTATAGGCACTTTCAATCAGCGCAGTATCGTACAAATGAATTGTTTTTTCTGACATTTCTTGAGCCATTTCAAGGTTCATCTTAGCACTACCAAGATCATAAAATGCTAGGATCTCATCAGCTGAATTATCATCAAATGCCTGATTTATTTTTTCCATACTTGTACCAATGTCACCATCATCAGTACCACCCGCATAAGTCAATGGCACATCAGCGGCCACTTGTTTCAATAACTTAGGTAGGCCTGCGGCGATCTCTGGTACATGAGATACGATCGTGATCCCTAAGCTCATAGGATCCCCTCCGTTTCAATTAAAGCTGAGAATAAATATCCACTTGACATTGCACCTGGATCTAAATGTCCAACAGAACGTTCACCTAAATAAGAGGCACGTCCTTTTTTAGCAACTAGGTCTTTAGTACCTTCAACTGCCTCATCGATCTCACTTTGTTCAAGTAAACCCTGTGTCAATTTTTCAGCCAATGGTTCGAAAACATCAACCATAGTCTTATCACCGACCTTGGCACCACCACGTTTTTTAACGCCCGCATTGGCTGCCGTAAATAATTCACCTAAATCGGTTGTGTCCTTACTTTTTTTTGCCATTTCAAGGAAAGCTGTCCCATATAACGGGCCAGAAGCCCCACCGACCTTACTGATCAAGGCCATCGCAACTTGCTTAAATGCATCAGTTAATTCAGCTGGTTTTTTATTATTGAGCGATTCTTGGACTGCATTCACACCACGAGCCATATTATTACCATGATCACCATCACCGATCGGCGTATCTAGTTCACTTAAATAATCTTTATGCTCATTGACCTTTTGTGAGAAATTATTGATCCATTCTATTAAATTATCAACTGTTAATGCCATTGTTATCCGCCCTTTTCTTACTACAACATTCTTAATACTTTTAATTAACTACTTTCTTTTGATCTGGCTGTACATAGTAAAGATCTGTCAACTCTAGCTTTTATTTACCATGTTTATCTTGTATTTTCTACCAGCCGATCGTTTCTACTGGATAGTTCAAATAGTCTAACCACTTATCTTCTTTGATTTCAAAAACCGTTAGCGATAACCCCGCCATATCAAGCGACGTCATATAATTTCCGACTTTCATAAAGGATGGGGTGATCCCCTTGTTTTTCAATAAGTCTAATAAATCATGTGAAAAAATATATTGTTCCATCAACGGTGTAGCACCCATACCATTGACCATCACAGCATATTTCTTCGAACCATCCAACTGCAAAGACTTGTCGATCTGAGCTACCAATTCTTCGGCCATTTCCTTAGATGGCTTGATTTTTTCGCGTTTGTAGCCTGGTTCACTATGAATACCCACACCATATTCGATCTCATCATCTTCCAGTTCAAATCCTGGTTTACCAACTTCAGGAACCGTGGCCGCACGTAAAGCGATCCCGATCGTTTTGATATTTGGTAAAACAGCTTGTGCCAATTGGTCCAAATCATCTAGACTTGCACCTTGATCTGAAGCAGCACCTAAAATCTTATGCATCAATACAGTTCCGGCAACACCGCGTTTACCTTGAGTAAACAAACTATCTTCAACTGCGATGTCATCATCGACAACTATCGTCTTAGTTTGGATATCATCAACTTCAGCTAAATCTTTCGCCATATCAAAGTTCATTACATCGCCTGAATAATTCTTAACAACTAAGAAAACACCCTTGCCATGATCAGCTTGTTTAATTGCTTCGTAAATCTGATCAGGAGTTGGTGAAGTAAAGACTTGCCCACACACTGCGCCAGACAACATCCCTTTACCTACAAAACCTGCATGGGCAGGCTCGTGTCCTGAACCACCGCCGGAAACAATTCCGACTTTGCCTGCCATCGAATCTTCATCAGCTCGCATTACAGCTTCAGTGTCAGGAATTTGTCGTAAATACTGCGGGTAAGAACGAGCCAACCCATCAACCATTTCTGGAACTACATTACCAGCATCATTGATGATCTTTTTCATAATTCACTCACAACCTTTCTTGTTAATTGTACTATACTAGATTTTATAAATCGATTACAATGGTTTATAAAAATAATCTTTAACTGTAGTTTAACTTTTTTAAATATATTAATAATTATCACTGAGATACTTTGACCAAAAAGCGTTTGCTATATCCCTTTAGGACTTTATACTATTTAACAATAATGTAAGCTTTTTCGTCAAAATAAACGGTGTCTTAAAAGTTTTCCAAATAAGAAAATTCTCGCATAACCTGATATTTATACCTAACGACAATAAAATTTTATTTTCTTTCACTACCGTTTTAAAAGGCCTGCCCAGTTTATGCCAGCGTTTAACAAGAAAGGAGCCCATTTAATGAATAATTTCACTTTAAATGTCAAGCAAACTTCCGGACTGACACCCAAAGAATTAATCAAGATCATGCAAGAGCGGACAAAAGTTTTTGTAGTTGAACAAAATTGTCCCTATCAAGAAATCGATGAAAAAGATGAAAATGCACTACATATCTTTTTTACAAACTCAAACGAGATCTTAGCCTACACACGGATCGTCTTAAATGATGACCAAGTTCATCCTAGTTTTGGAAGAGTACTCGTGTCAAAGAATATGCGAGGTAAGGGATTTGGCAGAAAGATAGTTACTGTTACACTTGACATTATTTCCCAAAAGTACCCGAATCAAGATATCAAGATCCAGGCTCAAACTTACCTCGAAAAATTTTACAGTTCTTTTGGTTTTCAGGCTGTTTCACAGCAATAACTTGAAGATGATATACCACATATCGACATGCTCTTATCTAATGGACCTCACGCTTAAAATGCGCCAAATCGCGCTTTTAAAAGCCTAAAATATTTTTACTTTTACCGTGTGGTCTGCTAGAATTAATTTAAATTGCGTTTAATACGAGGAGTGATCTTATGGCAGAAAAAAATCCTGAGTCAGTACATGCCCTCGATCTAATTATGATCGCACTTGGCTGTATAATTTTCGCATTTTCATTAGTTTCCTTTAATATAGCTAACAATTTAGCCGACGGAGGGCTTAGTGGAGTAACCTTGATAATTAAAGCCGTGTTTCATATTGACCCGGCTTATACAACGATCTTACTAAATATCCCCTTGATCTGGATCGGTTACCGTTATTTGGGACGACAAGCTTTGATCTACACCATCTATGGCACGGTCGTTTTATCAATCGCTTTATGGATCTGGCAGCGTATCCCGATCAAGATCGATCTTGAACATGACTTACTTTTGGCTTCGATCGGAGCTGGGATCTGTGGTGGTGTTGGTCAGGGGATAGTCTACCGTTTTGGTGGCACCACTGGTGGAACTGACATTATCGCCAAGATGTTTGAGCGCTTTAAAGGAGTTCCAATGGGTCAATCACTACTCTGGCTTGATATCATAATTTTGACAGTATCTCTAGTCTATGTTGACTTACGCCACTTGGCTTATACCTTGCTTTACTCCTATATCTCTACGCGCTTGATCAATTCCGCGATCGACGGTGCCTATGAAGCACGCGGAAACTTGATCATTAGCGAACATTACCGCGAGATCGCAGATTCGATCATGGAAAAAATGGACCGTGGCGTAACAGTCTTAGACAGCAAAGGCGCCTACTCTAATGATCCACGCCCAACTTTGTACATTGCAGTTTCACCTAGTGAGCTACATAAGCTTAAAGAGATCGTTTCTTCTGTTGACCCTCGTGCCTTTATGACTTCATTTAGTGTTAATGAAGCAACTGGTGAAGGCTTTACCTATCGTCGACCTAAAAGACATTTGCTCAAACGAAAAAATAAATACGAGTGAGACAAAAGATGTTTTGAAGCCAATTTGTAACGATGATCCTTTTTTTGAGTCGTAGCAAAGCGAAGAACCAGGATAACGCAATCGTCGTTACAGTACTTCAATCTTTTAAAACACGTTTAAGACCGTCGATTTAGCTCATTTAATGAGATAGATCGACGGCCCTTTTAGAATTGGACAGCTGGTTTTGTCCCAACCCAATTTTTTGTTCTCTATTGAACTTTAACAATCGTTCTACCTATATGTTGCCCTTCTTTTAATTTTTGAACAACTGATAATGTATCTGTCAAAGAGATTTCGTCTACAACTAACTGTTCACTGACATTCCAATCTGTAGCCAATTTTTGCCAAATCGCATCTTGAACTTCTACTGGTGGTGTGATCGAATCGATTCCTAATAGCGAGATACCTCTTAAAATAAAAGGTAAAACTGACGTTTTCAATTGATTTCCCCCGGCATTACCACACATACTCATAGCTCCGCTTACTTTTACCATAGACAGTAATGATGCGGCAACATCACCGCCAACGGTATCCAAAACATAATCGAATGTTTGATGTTGCATAGGCTTACCATTTTTTAAAGTATTAGCATCAAGTGTTGCACCAGCTCCAAGCTTTCTTGCGATCTCAACCTGATTTTGTTTCCGCACTAAAGCAGTTAAATTTTGATAGCCCATTTGCGCTAAAATAGCAATGGCAATACTACCAACACCACCAGTGGCACCGGTCACTAGAACTTCATCGGCTGGCTGCATTCCTGCTTTGAGTAGTGCATCGATCGATAAGCCAGCTGTTAAACCAGCTGTGCCAAAAATCATAGCGTTTCTAGTCGTCATAGTAACAGGTAGTTTTGTCAACCATTTTCCAGGTACACGAGCGATCTCTGCCAATCCACCCGTATGATCGACCCCCAAACCATAACCTGCACCTAAAACCTGGTCTCCTTCTTTAAATTGTGGATCTTTCGAGGTCAACACTGTGCCAGCTAGATCAATTCCTGGGATCTGTGGATAATTACGGATCACACCACCATTTTTCTGAAATGCCAGCATATCTTTATAATTCAAAGAAGAATATTCAACCTTAATAACTACATTACCTTCCGAAAGATCCGCTAAACTTAAAGTTTCTAATTCACCTTTTATTTCTGAACCTTCTTCACGTATAATAAACCCCTTAAAATTTTGCATACTCTGTTTCTCCTTTCGATCTAGGCTCGCTATGTCTTATTAATTTTAACATATAAAGCGCTATCATTAACTAAAGACCAACATTTGATCAAACTTACCAAATCAAACAGCTTTTTTAGTAAGATTAATGTTAAAGTGAAATATACACAATTGAGCAGACAAACGAGGTCCTAATTATGAAAATTATTATTTCCCCAGCTAAAAAAATGGTTGTTGACCAAGATAGTTTTTTACCAACTGGACAACCAATTTTTCTGGAACGAACAGAAAAAATCTTACATAAAATGCAACAACTTTCTTACTCAGAAGCACAAAAACTCTGGAAAACAAGTGACAAATTAACCCAAACGAATTACGAACAACTACAAAATATCAAACTTGACCGTCAATTAACGCCCGCTGTTCTTAGTTATTCAGGGATCCAATACCAATACATGGCTCCAGATATTCTAACTAAACCTGCACTCGACCATTTACAAGATACCTTGCGGATTTTATCTGGTTTCTATGGGATCTTAAAACCATTTGACGGGATCGTTCCCTATCGTCTTGAAATAGGATCCCGTCTAAAAGTCGCAGGTAAAAACAACCTGTATGCTTTTTGGGGAGAGAAGTTATACTCTACCTTAAAAGACGACGGACCGATCATTAACCTCGCTTCAAAAGAGTACTCAAAGGCGATCGTTCCTTACTTACAAAGTACTGATCAATTCGTTGATGTAGTTTTTGCTCACTTAGTCGATGGTAAATTGCGGACTCGTGCAACACCTGCCAAAATGGCGCGAGGAGAAATGGTCCGCTTTGTTGCCGAAAATCATCTGACTGGAGTCGAGGAGCTTAAAGAGTTTGAATCCCCAACTTACAGTTTTGATGAAAAAAGGTCAACAACCAACAAATTAGTTTTCGTCCACTAAAAAGGAAGTGAGACAAAAGATGCTATGAATCCGAATTGTAACGATGATCGCGTTATTTCGAGTCGTAGCGAAGTGAAAAACCAAAATAACACAACCGTTGTTACAGTAAGGCTTCAATCTTTTGGAACACGTTTAAGGGCCGTCGATTTAACCCAGTAATGGTTAGATCGACGGCCCTATTAGAATCGCACAGTTAGTTATGTCTCAGCCTCTTTTTTATAAGTTTTTAAGACTGATCAGTCTTTATGAGCGTACTTGTAACTCCACTGTGTACCAGCAGTATTGTGAATAATGCCCTTCACGTCTGGTTTTTGTAGATAAGCGGTAACTTGCTGATAAACAGGTGTCATTGCTTGTTCAGAATTCAAGATCTTAGTAGCTTCGATCAAGTCTTGCCAACGCTTGTTTTCATCATTAGCATCTTCATTTTGAGCGCGTGCAACTAATTCATCATACTTTTTATTCGAATATTTTCCTTGGTTATATGATGTGTCACTGGTTGCAGTTTGTAAGAAAGTGATCGGATCACTGAAGTCGCCGCCCCAACCTGATAAATACAAGTCAAAGTCACCATCAGCAGCACGTTGGGTTGCACTATGAGTTGGAATATCGCGAATTTCAATATCTAAACCAGGTAAGATCTTATGGTAACGTGACTGTAGATATTCAGAGATCTGTTTACCATTTGCATCATCGTTATTGGCTAATAATGTCAATTTCAGACCTTTTTCCCCAATTTCTTCCAAACCTTTATCCCAATATTGCTTAGCTAATTTCGTATTGGAATCAACCGTATTTTTAACATACTGCTGGTCAGCAAAATCTTGACCTGTTTTTGGATCTTGAGCCAGATTAGAAGCAACGAAACCTTTTGGAGTTTCTGAGCCATCGCCTAAAATTTTCTTAGTCAAAACGTCACGGTCGATCGCTAATGACATCGCCATACGAATATTCTTATTATTCATCGCCTTACGTTTAGTTTCATCTGAATCATTAAAGTTGTACTTGATGTAAGTCACATATGAATAAGGATACTGTTTAAATTCTTTGTCCTTCTTAAAGTTCTTGACCTGTTGACTTGTCAAAGGAGTCAAATCAAGCTTGTCTTGTTGATATAGTTCTTGACCTGTTGTTGGATTTGAAACAACCGTAAAGTTGATCTTATCTAACTTGACCACCTTTTTGTCCCAGTAATTGTTATTTTTAGTGAACTTCCATTTATTACCAGTCCCAGTCCAATCCTTAATTTTAAATGGTCCTGAATAAACCATGTATTCTGATTTAGTGCCATACTTCTTACCGTACTTATTAACTACTTTTTCATTTTGCGGTCCGAATAGTGGATAAGCCATCAAGGTCTTAAAATAAGCCATTGGTTTTTCAAGTTCAATAACTACAGTTTTTTTATCTGGCGCGAAGATCCCAATACTATCAGATTTAGCCTTACCATCGATAATCTTGTCAGCATTTTTGATCCCGCTAAATAAGTATGAATACGGGGACTTAGTTTTTGGATCAAGTGTCCGACGCCACGAATAAACGAAGTCATCTGCGGTGATTTGGTCACCATTGCTCCATTTAGCATCACGTAACTTAAAAGTCCATTTCAAACCATCATCTGAAACTGAACTACTCTTAGCTAATCCAGCAGTGACTTTTCCTTTATTCCCTAAACGATAAAAACTTTCAAACACATTACCAGTCTGACCATAACCAGTTGATTTAGAAATATCGATCGTATCTAAGGGTGCCGTAGCACTGAGATCAAGTTGTTGCTTGTTGTCGCCTTTGTTACTGGCACCATTTTTACCACAAGCTGCTAAAATTACAACTAACGATGCAGCAAAAATAGTAACTAAAATTTTATGTAACTTTTTCATCTTAAATCCTCCTCGTATAAATAAGCAAAACAAGCCGCTTAAAAATTAAACATCTCAAATTAAAAACCGTTTACACTAATACCATTGTTGCAAAAAAATGTTCTGCTAACTCTTCTGACAGTCATAAAAACTAACAAAAAAATCACCTTTAATATAATCGGGTAGGAGATAGTTCACACTATCGACCTCCCACACCACCGTACGTACGGAACCGTATACGGCGGTTCAACAACTTAAGCTTTTGCTTGAATTGACTGATACAGTGCAGACAGATTTAACAGTCC
>DXAP01000119.1 GCA_019116985.1 Candidatus Ligilactobacillus excrementavium
GCATAATATTTATTAAAGGACTTAGACAGATGGATCGAATATTTAGCGATAACAGATGGCTCATACTCTTCAACTGCACGTTTGATCATAGCAGGGAAATTGGATAATTGACGAATAACTTCCCATGACTCTTCGTCATTTAAGCCGGCAAGCTGAGCATTTTCAAGGTCAACATTACCTGCTTTACGCAAGATACTCATTGCACGAGCGTGAGAGTATTGTACGTATGGACCAGTTTCTCCTTCGAAACGCACAACTTCTTCCAAGTTAAAGTCAAAGTTATTCAAACGTTCATTTTTCAGATCATGAAAAATAACTGCACCCACACCAACATCTTCAGCGACCTGGTCTTTATTTGGCAAATCAGGATTCTTTTCAGCAATTTGCTTTTTAGCTAAATCAACCGCATCATTCAAAACATCTTCTAGTAAAATGATGTTACCCTTCCGTGTTGAAAGCTTTTTACCACCTGAAGTGATCAACCCAAATGGGATATGATGAATATCATCAGCCCACTCATAGCCCATTTCCTTTAAAACAGCTTTTAACTGTTTGAAATGGTTCGTCTGTTCATTACCAACAACGTACAAGGATTGCACGAAATTGTAAGTCCGATATCTATACAAAGCAGCAGCTAAGTCACGGGTAATGTATAAAGTAGTCCCATCAGTCTTTTTGATCAAAGCGGGGTTTAACCCGTATTTTTCTAAGTCAACGATCTCAGCACCGCGACTTTCTTGGAGCAAGTTTTTTTGTTCCAATAAGTCAACGACCTCGTCCATTTTATCATTATAGAAAGATTCACCATTGTATGAATCAAAATCAATGCCTAATTTTTGGTAGATGGACTTAAAGAACTTAAGTGATTCGTCTCTGAACCATTGCCATAAATTAGTTGCTTCTTCATCACCATCTTCTAGCTTTTTGAACCAAGCACGAGCTTCATCATCAAGTTCTGGTTGTTTCTCGTCTACTTCATGGAAATGGACATAATATTTCAATAAAGTATTGATCGGGTCTTTACGAACTTCTTCTTCGCTCCCCCACAACTTATATGCTTCGATCAATTTACCGAATTGCGTGCCCCAATCACCTAAATGATTGATTTTGATTGGATTATAGTTTGCTTTTTTCAAGAGTTCTGCTAACGAATTACCGATCACAGTTGAACGCAAGTGACCCATTGACATTGGTTTAGCAATATTAGGCGAAGACATATCGATCGGCACATTACCAGCATGGCCTAGGTCTTGTTGGCCGTATCCTTCCTTTTTCTGTAATATAGCAGCTAAAACATTTTTGCTGAAAGATCTCTTATCTAAGAAAAAGTTAACGTAAGGCCCAACCGCTTCTACCTTATCAAAACCATCTTGGTCGATTTTTTCAACTAATTCTGGGGCGATCTGTTGTGGTGCTTTCCGATAAACTTTGGACAAGATAAATGCTGGGAAAGCATAGTCCCCTAAGTCATAAGATTTTGGCACTTCGATCTTAGACATCACTTCGTCCAATGATAGCTGACCGTCTGTTACATCAACGATCGCTTGTGCTACTAATTTTTTTTGTTCCATAACAATTTCCTCCTGCTAGTTAGTCGTTAAAAATTAATTTGTTCAAACACACTGTCACTTAAATTCCATTTGGGCTGTTAGTTAATAAGTACCAACTGGCATTTTCCTAGCCAAAACGACTCTAATAATCAGTTACTACTAGCCGTCTTTTAACTTAAGGTACAAAAAAAGTCCCCTGCAAATACACTGCAAGAGACGAGATAACCCGCGGTACCACTCTAATTGATTAATGATCCACTCATAAATATTTTTGATCAACTTCTAAAAGGTACGATTCAGTAGCTTACACTATCTGGCTTTCACCGACCCAGACTCGCTTTGTGCTGCCCCTACCTACTAGTCTTCATTATCGAAGTAATTAAAAATTTAGTATTTTATTGGAAAAATAAGCGATAAAAAAACACCTTCATTGCTGAAGATGTCATCGTCAAGCGGGTAACGAGAATCGAACTCGCGACATCAGCTTGGGAAGCTGGGATTTTACCACTAAACTATACCCGCAACAACAAGAACTAGTATAGCATAGCATCCCTAACTTGTCACTATCTTTATGCAGAAACTTTCTTCATGTTACCTAGACGAACGATCGCCCGATTATGAAAATCAGTTACTGTCACATTATCACTTTTATCAAACTTATCGATCGAAACCATCGCTGAATTATCATAAATCTTTTCGATGGTACCAACAAAATCATGTTTCAATGAACCAAATCTTTTACAATTTACTTGATCCCCGATTTTTAATGTCGTTTCCATTGTTTCACCCCTTACCAACTTATCTCAAGCAAAGTAAACAGCGGTAGTCAAATGACCTAAACTACTTTGCTCCGATAAACACGAATTGCATATTAACAAAACTTACCCAAAAAAGCAAGTGATTTTAATTGTCTGTCAGTAGATCAGACTGCTCATCTTTTTCCTTTTGCCGTCTCTTTAACATTTTAACTGATTGAACATACGACGTGATAAGAACTAGACATGAACCGATCCAAGCTAATGGACTAGCGAAACATGCCCCAGCATAGCCGAACCTTGTTGCCAAGAATAAAGCTGCACCGATCCGCATCGCAAGCTCAGCGATACCAGCCAAAGTTGGCACAATACTTTTTCCTAAGCCTTGCAGAGTATTCCGGAAAATAAACAAGACCGCTAATAATGGATAAAATGAAGCATTCACATTAAAGTAGATCTGTGACAAAGACAAAACACCGGGATTTGCGTTACCAACGAAAATCGTTACCATATTCTGCCCGAAAATAATCATTAACAAGCCCGCGGCAATACTAAAACCAACTGACATAGTCACTGCAGATTTAACCCCTTTTAAAATACGGCCGTATTCGGCAGCACCATAGTTTTGGGCTGTATAAGTTGCCATTGCGACACCAAACGAACTCATTGGTAAAGTAGCGATCTGGTCGATCTTACTAGAAGCTGTCGTAGCTGCAACAGCTGTCGTACCTAAGGAGTTCAAGGCTGATTGGATCATTATCGAACCGATCGCAATGATGGACGACTGGAAAGCCATTGGCAAACCAACATTTAAGTGGCTTGTGATCATTTTGAGGTTGATCTTTTTAAAATCATACCAGTGGATCTGTAATAATGGGATCTTCTTAATAATATAGAGCACACATAACAGCACTGAGAACAACTGCGCTACTAATGTAGCAAAACCAGCACCAGCAACACCCCAATGAAAGACCATAATAAATAGCAATTCCAACAAAACGTTTAACACGGCCGCGATGATCAAGAAATAAAGTGGTGTTCGACTATCACCAAGACTTCTAATAATATTGGCCAACAAGTTATAAGCCATCTGGATCCCAATACCACCAAAAATAATGGTACTAAAAGTCTGTGCATTTTCCTCAATTTCAGCAGGCGTATTCATCATCATTAAAATGTCATGGATAAAATAAACACTTAAAAATGTCAAGATAGCTGTAACTACCAAACTGATCACAATACTAGTTGCGAAACTTTCACGCACTTTACGGTAATCATGTGCCCCGAAAAACTGCGCAGTCATGATCGACAAGCCTGCAGTCATTCCCTGAGCAAATCCGATGATCAAAAATTGAATACTACCTGTTGAACCAACGGCGGCCAACGCATTTACACCTAAAGTTTGCCCAACGATGATCGTATCAGACAAGCTATATAACTGTTGAAATAAATTACCGATCAACAGTGGTATCGCAAATGTTAGGATCAATTTAATTGGACTGCCTTTGGTTAATTCTTTCACTGTAAGGTCCCCCCTAATAAAACAGAGCATAAGCAAGCTGGGAGAATTCGAGCACTAACCGTCTTTGGTATCAAATCGTGCTTTTTGCGAATTGATGTCAAAGATAGTTAGGCACAGGGTTCTGGCTTGCTGGAGCTCAACTAATAAAACAAAGCATAGGCAAGACGGGAGAACCCGAGCACTAACCGTTTTTGGCATCAAATCGTGCTTTTGCGAATTGATGACAAAGATAGTTAGGCACAGGGTTCTGGCTTGCTGGAGCTCGACTAATAAAACAGAGCATAGGCAAGCTGGGAGAACTCGAGCACTAACCGCCTTTGGTATCAAATCGTGCTTTTTGCGAATTGATGCCAAAAATAGTTAGGCACAGAGTTCTGGCTTGCTGGAGCTCGACTAATAAATTCTTCTCACAACTGGACCAAGCCAAATTACTTAAATTCAAAATAAAGTCGTTATTTTTGATAATGATCGTTGACCCACTTTTGTACTAATTGCAAAAAAGCGTGGGTCGATGGAGTCTGTTTTTCCTCACTTTGAGACACAACTGCGATCGTACGTTTAAACGATTTTGAAAAGGGATAGACTTTCACGTTACCCGATAAATTCTGTAAAGCTAATTCAGGCAAGATCCCCAAACCTAACCCACTTTCGACCATCGCGATAATCGAAGCGTCATCGATACTATATTGGATCGAATTCACCGAAACATTATAAGCATCCAGTGCTCTTTTAGTTTCACGGTCATAATCGATTTGTTGCAAAATAAATCGTTCATTTTTAACGTCTTCTTTAGTGATCGTCTGTCCATTGTGTGGAACGAAATCACTTGGAGCAATACAATAAATCTGATCTTCATGTAGTGGTACTACATTCAAATTTTCAGCGATCGGCAAAGCAGAAAAACCAATATCGATGCGGCCTAAGCGAACTTGTTCAGTCACACTGTTAAAGTTACCCTGCTCAATACTGATATCGATCTGCGGATGCTCTTGCCTAAAAGTTCGAATAATATCAGGTAACCAATTGATACAAACACTACTAAAAGCACCCAACCGGATCTTGCCAGAATTAAGTCCTTTGATTCGATCAGCCTCTTCATGTAATTTGGTTTCAGTATTTAGTATTTCCTGTACGATCGGTAAAATTTTGGCGCCATCTGGTGTCAAAGTCACACCGGTCCGATTACGAATAAACAAAGGAAAATCCAACTCATTTTCAAAACCAGCAATTGAATGACTGATTGCCGATGGGGTCACGTTCAACGTTTTGGCTGCAGCCACAAAAGTCTTTTGGCGGGCAACTTCACTAAATGCTTGATAGGCAAACTCTGTCATCGACCTTTGCTCCTTTCCACGTTAAATGTTAAAGTACACCCCTTTTGTGGGCTAGTCAAACGATATAACTTCAACAAAAATAATTTGTAAAAATCGACTAAATATCCCCACTGGGTGTACTTTGAATAATTATTTTAAACCTACTCGCTCAAAGATCTCATCCACTCGTCTTAAATGCCAACGATAATCGAATGCATCGTCTAAGGTAGCTTGGTCTAATTTATCAGTAACTTCTGGATCTTCTTCTAGCAAAGTTCTAAATGAGATTTGTTCGTCCCAAGACCGTGCAGTCTTAGGCTGGATCAAATCGTAAGCATCCTCACGGCTCATCCCAGCATCGATCAACTTCAATAACACACGGCCACTATAAATCAAGCCAAATGTTTTATCCATGTTTTTCTTCATTGTTTCAGGGAAAACTGTTAGGTTTTTAAGGATATTACCAAACCTATTCAACATATAATCTATCAGGATCGTGGTGTCTGGCAAAATGATCCGCTCGGCTGATGAATGTGAAATGTCACGTTCATGCCATAAAGAAACGTCTTCATAGGCTGTCATCACATGACCACGTACAACACGCGCTAAACCACAAATGTTTTCAGAACCGATTGGGTTACGCTTATGCGGCATAGCCGAAGAGCCCTTTTGTCCCTTACTGAAATGCTCTTCTACTTCACGAGTTTCCGTTTTTTGCAAACCACGGATCTCCGTAGCAAATTCTTCTAAGCTAGTTGCGATCAAGCCCATCACAGAAACGTATTCAGCATGCAAGTCACGGGGCAAGACTTGGCTCGAAATTTCTTGAGCACGTATACCTAATTTATCGCAGACATATTTTTCAATGGATGGATCAATATTTGCGAAACTTCCAACAGCACCACTGATTTTACCAGCTTCAACACCTTTGGCAGCATGTTCAAAACGCTCAATATCACGGTTGATCTCTGAATACCAACGTGCTAGCTTTAAACCAAAAGTCGTAGGCTCAGCGTGCACACCGTGTGTACGTCCCATCATAACAGTATATTTATATTCCTTTGCCTTATCAGCAATAATTTGCTTAAACTTCTTTAAGTCGTCACGCAAAAGATCGTTAACTTGTTTTAGCTGGTAACCATAAGCTGTATCAACTACATCTGTACTAGTTAAACCATAGTGGACCCACTTTTTTTCGTCACCCAATGATTCAGAAACACAACGTGTAAAAGCAATCACATCATGATGTGTTTTTGCTTCTATCTCAGCGATCCGTTCCACGTTAAAGGAAGCATTGTCGCGAATTTTCTTAACATCATCTTCAGGGATCATACCTAGCTTTGACCAGCCCTCATCTGCAGCGATTTCTACAGCAAGCCAGCAATTATATTTAGTTTGGTCATTCCAAATAGCTGCCATTTCTGGACGTGTATATCTTGAAATCATTCGTTTTTTCTCCTTTATTTATGCAGGTTTTATATTTTCGTTAAGCTTTACTGGGTCAATTATACATTTCAAACATAAATCGTACCAGTTTTTATTGAATTTTTCTCAATTTAATTTGGTCGATCTAAACTAAGTTTCAGCATCTACTTTCATCTTAAGATTGAAAAGCCCTCCTGGTCAATGTAAAATAGTAAAAGCATATTAATTAAAACGTAAACGGAAGAACAACAAATAGGGATCTTCTTTTGTCGAGAAAGTTTCCATTAGCAACAGATCAACTGGTCCATGTTTTTCCAAACTTATATCAAAGGAGTTGTCCCAGCTTGATCACTTTAGCGGGAATTATCGGGTCTGGCAAATCTAGCTTGACCGAAATCTTAGCGCAAGAACTTGGCACAAAGCCTTTCTACGAACCTGTAGAAGACAACCCTGTCTTGCCATTGTTTTACCAAGGAAATGAGATCGCCGCAAAACGCAGAGCGAACGGAGAAAAAAATGTCTCAAATCCTTACGCATATTTACTGCAAACTTTCTTTTTGAATCGTCGTTTCAAGATGATCAAACAAGCTAAAAAAGAAAGTAATAATATTTTAGACCGTTCGATCTACGAAGATGCCATGTTCATGAAAATGAACACCGCAATGGGAAATGCCACTGAGATCGAATACGCGATCTACAAAGAACTCTTAGCTAACATGTTGTCAGAATTACAATATGTCAGTGATGACCCGACTGAAGATCTAATGGTCATGATCAATGTCTCGTATGAAACCATGATCAAACGGATCAAAAAAAGAGGACGTGAGTTTGAACAGGTCGAAACCGATCCATCTTTAGTGAGTTATTATCATAACCTCTTAGATTACTATAGCGATTGGGCAAGATCATATGATATCTCACCTTTTTTAATGATCGATGGTGACAAGTACGACTTCGTGGAAAATTTAGCGGACCGTGAGCATGTCTTGAATCAAATTGAAAGCAAACTCGTTGAATTAAATAAAATTTCAGCCGCTGATTTTGAACAGCTTAAAGCAAAGCGTAAGTTAAAATATCAAAATTAAAAACAATGAACCTCCTACATTTATAATAATGCAAGAGGCTCATTGTTTTTTTATTTTTCAAATGACTATCTCGTTAATCTTCTGCCGCTTCAATTGCTTCTAAAATATTCTGCAAATTACGACATTCATTAATTACGCTTCGACGTTTTTCATCATAAACCTTCAAAAAATCGGCAGCTAAATCAGAATTTCTAATTTTCGCACAAAAATTATCCAACTCTGCAGCTTCCGCCTCAGCTACTTGATAATCGCGCAAAATATCAAGCTTATTGCCCATGACAAAGCCTCCTAAAAATAAATTATTATCTTAAGACCAGAATAATTTACCACTTTTTAGAAGGCTTGTTAATAGTTTTTGTTTACAATAATATTACATTTTCAAAGAAATTATCAAGCTGTATTGAACACTTATTAACCACACTTACAGCTAAAGTATTTTTAGACTTCTTTAGGAGTCAGGCTAACAACATCTCGGGCGATCATAACTTCTTCATCCGTTGGGATGCGCATTACAGTGACACTCGAATCATCACCAGAAATAATACCAGTTTCACCACGTTTTTGATTTTCTTCTTCATTGAGCGTGATACCTAAGAATGCTAAGCGGTCCATGATAGCAGCCCTGATCTCATCGGAATTTTCACCGACTCCAGCAGTAAAGATAATGCCGTCTAATCCGCCCATCTCAAATGCGTATTGGCCAATGTATTTCACAACATCTTTGATCATAATATCAAGCGACAGCTGTGCCCGATGATTTGCGTGAGCAACTTGCATAATATCACGACTATCAGGTGAAACACCTGAAATGCCTAAGAGGCCTGATTCTTTATTTAGCATATACACCATCTCGGTGATCGAATTAATACCCAATTTATCCATCATATATGAAACCATCGAAACGTCAACATCACCAGAACGTGTGGCCATTGTGATCCCTGTCAGAGGTGTGAAGCCCATTGATGTATCAAATGATTTTCCGTTTTTGATAGCACATAACGAACCCCCTGCACCCAAATGACAACTGACTAATTTCAAGTCTTCTAAAGGTCGCCCCATCAATTTAGCTGCTTCACCTGCGACATAACGATGACTTGTACCATGGGCACCATATCTTCTGACCCCATATTTTTCATACCATTCGTAAGGCACACTGTAAATAAAGTTTTCTTCTGGGATCGTTTGGTGAAAGGCCGTATCAAATACAACAACAGAAGTTGCATGTGGCAATATCTTTTTAAAAGCTTCGATACCGACTAAGTTAGCTGGGTTATGTAACGGTGCCATATCAGCTATTTTGTGGATCTTAGCGATCACATCATCATCAACAACAACTGAGTGATCGAAGTACTCACCACCAGCAACTACTCGATGACCGACCCCATCGATCTCAGAGTAATTACGAATGATCTTTAATTCCAACAATAAGTCCATTAGTATTTGGACAGCCTCTTTATGATTTTTAATATTATCTTTGCGTTGAAACTTTTCTCCATGATTATGTTTGATCGTTGTAACAGAACCAGCCTGCCCGATCCGTTCGATCTGTCCAGAAGCGATCACTTTTTCTTCTGGCATGACAAATAATTTAAATTTGAAGCTTGAACTTCCTGAATTAACAGCTAATATTTCCATAATTAATTAACTCCCCTAAATTTCTTTCGAATAAAGCGCTTACCTTTGAATTATACAACGCTTGTGAAATTCTACAAGGGGAAATCTATAAATTACACATAGCACTCAGTAAAAAAATCGAATACAATGTACAATATATCAGTTTTACGCAGGAGGAAATTTATTGTGTACGAAGAAAAATTTTTAGATATTATCTCCCAAAATGCCGAGATCAATGAAATTTTTACGATTCTTGAAAAAATGCATCTTCGTCAAGCAACTATTTGTGGCGGTACGATCCGCAACTTGATCTGGAATACATTGACTGACCGTCATTCATCTTTAAAAATTGGCGATATTGATGTTTATTACCATGACCCCAGCCAGTCATATGAAGATCACTTATTTACCCAAGAGATCCTCAACCAAAATCATTCACTTTATCTATGGAATCTGCAAAATATTGCTCTACCCGCACGCCATGCCAGTCATATTCATTTTTATGATTCAATTGAAAAAACACTTGCCGGTTTTCCAGAAACTTGCACAAGTATCGGGGGTCAAAGAGATCACTTGAAAAACTATCAAATAATTGCCCCCTATGGTCTCACAGATCTGTTTAATTTGAATATAAAGCCAACGCCAGACTACCGTAACGGTCAACCAGGTCATCAGCGTTATGTCCAACGGATCAATAATAAAAACTGGGCGACTCAATGGCCTGAATTAAAAATCGAACTCTAAAAAAGAGCGCGCCAAAAGATGCTTTGAAGCTGATTTGTAACGATGATCGCATTATTTTGGGTCGTAGTAAAGCGAAGAAACAGAATAAGGATCATCGTTACAATAAAAAGCCAATCTTTTGGAACACGTTTAAGGGCCGATGATTTAACCCATTTAATGAGATAAATCATCGGCCCTTTTAGTTTATAAATGAATCCCTTAAAGCTATTCTTTTGCAGCTAAAGTTACCTTGATCAAACGCGCCACATTTTCAGCCACTAGTTCAATGTCGTGTGGACTATCTTTGATTGCTTTGTCTAAAGGCTTAGCACCACTCGGTGTAGAAAAGATAACATCAATTGCATCAGACTGATACAAAGAATCTATGTTTTTCCCAATATTACCCGCTAATGCAATAACCGGCGCTGTCGGTGCAACAAGTTTAGTTGCCTGCGCGACACCATAGGGAGTTTTACCAAATTTAGTTTGATGATCGATCCCGCCTTCTCCTGTAAATACGAAATCAGCGCCCTGTGCTCTTTTTTTAAGCAAACTATATTCAACGACGATATCAATTCCATGTTTCATTTCAGAATTAGTAAAAGCTATTAGACCCGCACCTAAACCACCAGCAGCTCCAGCACCTGGAATGTCTTTTACTGTTAGATTTAAATCTTTTTCTATAATATCGGCATAATGTTTTAAGTTTTGATCTAATTGTTCTACCATTTCTTCTGTTGCGCCTTTTTGTGGCCCAAATATAGCACTTGCTCCATTTTTTCCAGTTAAAGGATTAGTCACATCAGAAGCAATTAAAATTTTAGTATCCTTAACTCGCGGATCAATACCACTAACATCTATTTTATCCAACCGATTTAAAAAGCCACCCCCTAAAGGAAGCTCATTACCCTTGGAATCTATCAATTTAGCGCCTAGCGCTTGTGCCATTCCGGCTCCACCATCATTAGTAGCCGATCCGCCAATTCCTAAAATTATCTTGGTTACACCTTGCTTTAATGCACTTAAAATCAATTCACCAGTGCCGTATGTTGTTGCTTTCAATGGATCATGTGAATTTTCATCAACAAATTGAATGCCACTTGCAGCAGACATTTCAATCACAGCAGTGTGGCCATCTCCTAAAATACCGTAACTAGCCTTGACTGGCTTGCCTAGCGGATCTGTCACCATTTCTGTGATAAATTTGCCTTTTGTTGCGTCAGTTAACGCTTGGACAGTACCCTCTCCACCGTCAGCCATTGGGACTAATTCCACATCTGATTTTGGATAAATTTTCGTGATCCCTTTTTTTATCGCAATACTAACTTCCTTAGCAGTTAAACTTCCTTTAAATGAATCTGGCGCAATAACAAATTTCATCTAAATCTACCTCCTTAAAAATTTACATTAAATGTAAAAATCCATATAGTACTGTACCGGTTATAGCTGCACTTAAACCAACTAGCATTTCGTAAACTATCGCACCTGAACGTTCCTTGATATTCATATGCATAGCATTTCCAGTAACATGGAAATAATTTCCTTGCGGTAGATGATCAATAACAATTGCACCTGTATGAACCATAACAGCACCTGCCAAAGGTGAAACACCAAATCCTAAAATAGCCTTGGTGAAAGAACCTGTTGCTAATATAACACCTGTAGATGTTGATGCTGAAGCGGCCCCCATTAGTATACCTGCAATAGGAGCTAAGAATATACCTGAAATACCAGAAGCTTTAATTATATTTATTAACATTGCTGGCAAAGTTGACGATGTGATCGTTGCACCGATTGCACCTGCTCCAATTAAAATTAAAACAACATCAGTCATCCTTCCCATACCTGACTTAGCATATTCCCTTAACCTATTGCCCTGTTTCATAGCTAATGCTCCAATTATTGCGGCAATTGGTAGTACATACATAGCATCCAAGTTGATTTTTGTCAAAACAGAAATATGAAAAACTGAACCAATTGGATTCATTAACAATAACAAAATAGCCAAAACAGGAGTTACTAAAGCAGCTCTTAAGGAAGGCAAATCTTGGCAATTATTATCTGCAGCTAAATTTTCTAAATCTTGATTCAAAACCATGGAACCTTTTTTCCTTAACATTGTTGCTATTAAAACCGTTGTTGCCAAGGCTACTAAAGAAGGTATAAAATCAGCAATCATAACTTGACTAAGTTCAACATTAAATCCCTTAGCAGCCGCAATAGTATTTGGGTTAGGAGAAATTATATTTCCTGCCTTTCCACCACCAGATAATGCAACCAATAATGCTAACTTCGAAACTCCCATTCTTTTTCCAACTTCAAGGGCTATTGGTGCGACAATTAAAACTGCCACCGGGATAAACACACCAACTGCAGTAATTACCATAGTTGCCAAAGCTAATGAAAAAAGTGCTAATTTATCACCAAGTTTAGTTACTATCGCTCTGGCTATAACATCGGCAGCTCCTGACTCCATCATCACACCAGCAAGCATTCCTGCAGCTAAAACTCTTAAAATCGTTCCCATAACACTTTCTCCACCAGAAACTAAAATATTTATAGTTTGATTTAAACTGGCACCGCCCGTTAAACAAGCTATTATTGCACCTAATAATAGAGAGTAGACTGGATTTAACTTTTTCAAAATTAATATAATTGCAATAAACAAACCCAGTAATGCTGACCACCATGTTAAAACAGCTGACATTCTAAAACCTCCTAAATAAAATAATAATGTTTAGTTCGAAACATATACATATTAAAATATTCACAATAGTTTTTCATTAGTCAATTAAACAAATAATTCGTTACTTTTTAAACCTAAAATATACAAAATATACCCTGTAATATATAAGCACTTAACTTTACTCCAAGAGCTTCATTGTGCAAATAAACAATAGAATGATAATATATAATTGTATGGAGGTGATTCGAATTCATTTAACTAGTTACCTAGCCCAATCGATCGTAAATAAAATGATGGCACAAATTCCTTATAATATAAATATGATGGATGAGAATGGGTATATTTTGGCAAGCGGTGATATATCTCGCATAAATAGTTTACATGTCGGAGCAGTCGAAGTAATTGAAAAAAAGAAAACACTAACAATGAAAACCGCATATGGAAAAAATGGACTTCCTGGAGTAAATATGCCTGTTTTCTTTGAAAATAAAGTAGTTGGTGTAATTGGTATCACAGGTGATCCAGAAAAGGTTACACCTTTAGCTTCTCTATTGAGAGTTTCTACTGAACTTTTAATAAAACAAGAAGCTTATAATAAACAGCAACAACAACTAAAAATTGACCTTAATCATTTTTTATATCAATGGATTCAAATGACTGACAGCATTGAAAACCATCCTGGTTTGTTACTTGAAGCAAAAAAACTTAACATAGACACAACTTACTCCAGATTTGCTATTGCTATACAAAATAAAAATAAAAAATCATTACCCTTGGATAAGGAAGAGTATGAATTTAACTTTTCCGATACAATAACAATTGTATTAACTAGTTTAAAATCATCAATTTCTCGTTTCTCAAATTTAACAAAAACTGGTACTTTTAGAATTGGTATTGGAAAACCCACTAAAAAAATTGGTCGAAGCGTAAACGAAGCACTCCGGTCTTTAGAATTAGGAACTATTTTTTCAAAAAAGAAGGTTACACGATACAACGATATAGGTTTCATTGACAGTCTTTTATCGGCAAAACTGCCTGTTAATGACTCTATTTCTATTTTTAAATCATTAGATAAAGACGAAAAGGGTAAAAATCTAATCCAAACTTTAATAACATATATCAAAAATAATGGGAATGTTTCTGAGACTGCAAAAGAGCTTTTTATACACAGAAATACTCTTTCATATCGGCTAAACCAAATCAATCTAGCTTTTAAACTAAATCCCAAAAGTACCGTCGATCTTTTTCAATTATATGTAGGATTAATGTATTATATATATCAAAAATCTGAAAATAAAAAAATGCTTTTTCACACTAAGTAGTGGAAAAGCATTTTTATTTCTATTGTTCTGATTGAGAACCAGAAGATTGACCCAATAGCTTAACAATGTCAATGTCAATATTATTGACACAGATCACTGAAACCGTATAAAGATCCATGAAAAAAGCCAACTGGGCTAATGTGCCTTTAAAAGCCAAGAATAAAGCAGTAAAGAAAAACACTTGGCTTAAAATAGACCATTTTCGCTTATCAGAATTAAAGCCTTTTAACTGACTTTGTTCATCTTGCGATAATTTTTCTGGTTCACGAATATTTGCATTGGAACGCAACTTCATCAAATGATAATTACGCCGCACGTTGTAGATCGTGAGAATAAACAACGCAATATACACCAACGCTGCTCCGAAATTCAATTTATTAATTGTCTCCTTTCGACTCCAACATTACTTGAGTTGTTAACTCACATAGCTAAACTATTAACGCGCAATAATTACATCACAACTAGCTGCTCTGATCACATAATCAGTGACCGCACCAACAAAGACACGCTCAACTGCATTTAAACCAGTAGGTCCCATAATAATCAGATCAGTTTGATGGTCTTCTGGGAAATCTTTTGAAATTACCGTACGTGGAGAACCAAAACGAGCGTGGACATCAACGTCATCAAAGCCCTGCTCTTTAACTCTCTTTTGTAATTCAGCTAGATATTTGTCAACATCTTCAAATGTCTTATAAACTACGTCGCCACTAGCATTTAACATACCAGCAAAACTGACTGAAAATTGCTTGAGATCGATCACATTCAAAATATCTAAGTGTGCGTGGTTTCTCCTGGCAACTTCTACGGCCTTTTTTAAGGCTTTTTCTGCCGCCTCGGAACCATCAACTGGTACAAGGATGGTTTTATATGCTTGTTCTGTCACAGTTGCCACTCCCTTTTTTTATATAAAATTACTATGATAATAGCTATTCCACTAAGGGAAGTATAACATTAATTTTATTAGATGTCCTATTATTTCCCACTCACAGCTTTCAGGTAATCACGGCTACTGATCCTGATCAATTCTAAACCAGACATCACTTCAGGGTTATTTTGCACATACTCGGAAATTGTATGTAAGAAGTGTGCATAATCATTATCTGCTCCATCATAACTAGCAAGTTCTGCTTCACATGCCCGTTTTAAACTCTTCCAAACTAATGAAGCTCGTTCTTCGTCTCCCTGTGATTCTAATTCAATTCCTCGTTGAGCCTCGTCCCGATAGATCTTAGCTCGCCCCACTAAATACATTGCATTTATCTTTGCCATCTGATTTACGTCCTTTCCCTCTCATTAATGATTGCGTTTTCATAGAATCGTACTCCGTTTCGGTAAATTAATCAAACTTTATGACCTTAAACTTCAACGATAAGCTTTATATTATGCTTAAAAGAAGACTTCGAGTCTAATTCATTATCGACTCTTTTTACTTTTAATCATAATAAAGTAAAATTCATTATTTTAAATACCTAAAAATTAGATATCAGAACAAATACATACTAACTACTTATAAGTATAGCAATTATTGCTTGTAAAGTAAATAAAACATCCCTTATTTATTCGAATGAATTGTAAAATACTTAAAAAAGTTAACTTTTATTTATTCTAGGTATCATTTAAATTACTTTATATTTTCAGACAGAAAAAAACCACCGTTTCAACTGAAACGATGGTCAAACTAATTATTATGCCACTGGCAGGAGTCGAACCTGTACTTGGATAACCCAAACAGCGACCTGAACGCTGCGCGTCTGCCAATTCCGCCACAGTGGCATCAATTCAAATCAGTACCTAACTATAATACAATAATTTACACTAAATTAAAAGAGCTTTTATTATTTTTGTAATTATTCCTCAAAGATATTTTAGTTGCACTATTTTGAGCATCCTGTTTTTATATGCCACTGGCAGGAGTCGAACCTGGTCCGCTATTTTATTTTTACTACCCTTTACTAGCCGTTTAAACGTGTCTGTAATCGCTATTTTTGCTATACTAAAAGTGAAGTTTTGTCAGAAAGGGAGAAAAAAATGTTGCAAGTTACCGCACAAACGCTCAATTTCACTGATCATACTCGAGAAGATCGACCATTAAAAACTACACTTTGGTACCCAGAAGAGCTCAGTTTAGATCAAGCAACAAATTACTCGGGTAAAAAGCATCCACTAATTTTAATGTCACATGGCTCAGGCAGTAACCGGATCAGCTTAGCTTGGTTAGCAATGCCATTGGCCGCACAAGGATATATCGTTGCGTCGCCTGACCACTATGGAAACACTTTTAGTAATCCTATCCCTGCACAATTTAAACACTACTGGGAGCGACCACGAGATCTATCCTTTGTATTATCAGAACTGATCCGCCAATATGGACCTTTAATAGATCAAGAACATATCTACGCAATTGGCTTTTCGTTGGGAGCATACTCAGTAATGGCACTTGCTGGATTAAACGTTGACCAAAATTTGATTCAAAAACAAGAAAACGAAACTTTGCCTGCAAATGTAGTGGCACAGATGCCAGAATTTGGTAAGTTGACCAAGAAAGTGGTTGAAGCAAAGCCAGCCGAAGTCCCTACAGATTTGAAGGATGACCGCTTTAAAAAAGTCGTTGCCTTATCCCCTGCTTTAGGAACGGGTGTCAACTCAAGACAACAAACTAAAAAAGTGGATATTCCAACTTTGATCATTGCTCCTGGCGGTGATCAGATTGCACCGATCGACCAAAATGGGCGTGTTTATCATAAGTTCTTACCAGATGCTATTTATCAAGAACTACCCGCAAATGTTGGCCATTTTATCTTCTTACCAGCAAAAAAGCAACCTGCTCAGGTCGATTCGTTCTGGTATTCAGATGCACCTGGTGTTGACCGTAACCAGATCCACCAGCAAACGATAGAAACAATCAAAAACTTTTTGTTAAGTTAATTATTGGAGGTAATATTTTGAAAAACTTAACTTCAGAAATACTCACAGTCATTAACAAACGTCCAGTCGACAGCTTTAAGGGTAATTATGGCCATATCGTAACAGTCGGCGGTACCAAACAGTATGGTGGTGCAATTTTAATGTCGACTTCCGCTGCTGTCCACGCCGGTGCAGGATTAGTTACCTGTGCCACCGCACCAGAAAACCTAACCGCCTTGCACGCAGTTGTCCCAGAAGCAATGTTTGTCGACTTCACAGATAAAAAAACAGTTAATTCAGTCTTAGCTGGTGCCGATGCGGTCGTGATCGGGCCTGGGTTAGGAACTGATCAGACTTCACTATCGATCATCAGAAATGTTTTTGCAAATGTCAAACCAGAACAATATTTGATCATCGATGGTTCTGCGATCACCCTATTATCACAAGAAAAAGAGCTGCAGGATAATTTGCCAGATGCCCACATTATTTTCACACCTCATGAAATGGAATGGCAAAGACTTTCAGGTATTAAGATCGCCGATCAATCTGAAGAAAACAATCGACAAAAACAAGAGAAACTTGGCGCAACAGTTGTTTTAAAAAAACACCACACAGAGATTTATTCACCAGGACAAGAAACCACTCGCCTTCCGATCGGTGGCCCTTACATGTCAACAGGCGGAATGGGAGACACCTTAACTGGTATCATTGCAGCTTTTATGGGACAGTTTGCTAGTAAAGATCCTAAAGCAGCTTTAGACGCAGCTCTATACACGCATAGTGCCATTGCTGACCAACTAGCAAAAAATGCTTATGTTGTCTTACCAACCGATATTATTGATCAGTTGCAGAAATTTATGAAAGAAAACAGTCAGTAATAATTCAAAATAGAGATCCACTGATCTAGTTTAAAACTAAGTCAGTGGATCTCTATTTACTTTATTTATTATTTAAATCCTAAAGCCCTTATCGCTGCAGTTTCTACACTATCATATGGAATAAATGTTAATTGATTTTGCATGTCGTAAGGAATATTAGCTAATTCACTTAGTGAGCTCGAGGGTATCAAAACCTGTTTAGCTCCACTATCATATGCAACTTGAATAGTATCAGCCAAACTATCGACCTTCTTAACAGAACCATTTAGGGTAAAGTCGCCTAATACTACCAAACTTTCTAACGCTGGTCGTTCCAATGCGATAGAGACCAATGCGATATAGGTCGGAATAGTTAATTCTTTTGTCATATCTAAGTTATTCATATTTGAAACATTTACTACGAAATCTTTTTGTTCCAAATGTAAATTTGCATTAATTTCATTACTGTTCTTCTTTAAATAACGGTACGCATTATCCATGGCTTCTTTGGCATCATTATGTCCGCTAATACCAGTTTTTTCAAATTTACCCTTACCACCTGTCATCTGACTCTCGATCGAATAAGCACACCTTCGATTCTGACTATCCAAGGCAACTGTGTAAATTTGCCCCGGTTTAGGTCTGCCATTCGGAATTAAGGTATTGCTGCTTTGTTCAGGCACTTTAATAACAGTTTCTACTAAACTTTCCTTATCTTTGAAAGATAAATCAACGTCAAAAAACTCCATACCACCAATTTTTTTAAGTTGCTCTTTGACTCTCCGACGCATTTCGATAGCAAATGTTAATATCTTTTCAATATCTTCTTTAGAAAAAACACCATCTGGGAACAATAACTTAATCATTCCAGAAACAGTTTTTCTAACTGCGATCGTATCTCTTTGATTCAACTGGTCCCCTAAATTAAAATATTTATCAAAAGCATCACTGTATGATTGTTTACGTAATTCACGCATCACTTCAGCAAAATAGTCGGTGATCAGGCCGTAATCTTTAGCAAAAAAAGCAGGCTTATACTTAGGTATCTCCCAACCTGGAAGATAAGCATGAATTCGATCGAAAAATGCTGAATCATTAGACATTGCATCTGGAAATGGCTCAAATAAATTTGATGACTTCAAAATCACATCAACACTCTGGTTAATATTACCTACAAAGACCATCGAAGCACTTGCTTGAATTTGATCTTTCCCACGAGCAAAAGAACCAGAAGCCATGTAATCTTTCATGATCTGCACGCCATCTTTATCTTTAAAATTAATTCCAGCTACTTCGTCAAAAGCAACTAGATCCCACATACCAACAAGTCCTACTTGACGGCGACTCATACTATAAAACAAATTAGCAACTGTGGTATGTCCACCAGAAACTAAAATAGAGTTGGGTGATAGTTCTTTATAACCATGTGATTTTCCGGTTCCCCGTGGCCCTAGTTCTACTAAATTATAATTATTTTCTACAAAAGGAACTAAGCGTAAAATTAGCAGTAACTGTTCTCTTTCATCAAATTGTTGTGGTTCTAAACCGATAGTCCTTAAAATCAATGCCATCCATTCTTTAGTAGTAAATTTTTTTCGGGCATCGTAAACTTCTTGCATATCTAAACCAGCAATTTGGATCGGGTCTAATTTTTCCAAAATAAATGGTGAATCATCACTACCCTCTTCAAAAAAGTAGCTAAGACGCACAATACACCATATTCCTCCCGATAATAAACGTTCGTAGTCTTCCGGATACCTTGAATCGGTAATAACTTCATTGATTCCCAAATTACTAAAAGAAGCTTCAAATCGATCCTTTCTAGTATTCAAACGAACTGTTATTTTA
>DXAP01000120.1 GCA_019116985.1 Candidatus Ligilactobacillus excrementavium
TCCCAGTCTTTTGTGGGTCCAAAAATACGTTCATCAAACAAACCGTCTTTTTCAGGTTTCAGAGTCCGATAGTTGATAGTTTCGGGTTTCTTGACCTCACCGTATGACCAGCTTCTGATCTTATCGGACGAAGCCAAACCGATCTGCATACTATCGAATTTGTTGACATCGATCAAAGGACCGACCTCCCTTTTTTAATGTTGATTTTATTGTTTTTAAGATTTTGATTCAGTCTCTGACTCTGCATTAGCTTGTGCTTCTTCAGCCTTTTTATCAGCCTGTTCTTTAGCATACTTACTCAAAGCATCTACATTGACGACTTCATCATCTTCATCGTCCATTTCACGTAGTTCAATTTCTTGTTTGTCGTTATCAAGCACTTTCATGTCTAAGCCAAGAGCTTGCAATTCCTTAACAAGCACACGGAATGATTCCGGCACACCTGGTTGAGGGATCGGTTCGCCTTTGACGATGGCTTCATAAGTCCGCACACGGCCAGTCACGTCATCAGATTTATAGGTCAAGATCTCTTGCAGTGTATAAGCAGCACCGTAAGCTTCTAGAGCCCAAACTTCCATTTCACCAAAACGCTGTCCACCAAACTGTGCTTTACCACCTAATGGCTGTTGCGTAACTAATGAGTATGGCCCAATTGAACGAGCATGGATCTTATCATCGACCATATGAGCTAACTTCATGTAATACATAACACCAACGGCGATCCGATTGTCGAATGGTTCCCCAGTCCGACCATCGTACATAATACTCTTACCATCATTTGGCAAGCCGGCTTCTTTCAAAGCAGCCCAGATATCATCGTCAGTTGCACCATCAAAGACAGGCGAAGCAACGTGAACACCTAGTTTACGAGCAGCCATACCTAAATGCAATTCCAACACCTGGCCGATATTCATACGGGAAGGCACACCCATTGGTGATAACATAATATCGATCGGTGTACCATCAGGCATAAATGGCATATCTTCTTCAGGGATAACAACTGAAACAGTACCTTTATTACCATGACGTCCGGCCATCTTGTCACCGACTTGCAACTTACGTTTTTGTGCAATATAAACACGGACCATTTGGTTAACACCTGGTGAAAGTTCGTCACCGTTTTGACGGGTAAAGATCTTAACATCTTCAACGATACCACCGCCACCATGAGGTACATGTAAGGAAGTATCACGAACTTCACGAGATTTTTCACCGAAGATAGCGTGCAATAAACGTTCTTCAGCCGATAATTCAGTTACACCTTTCGGAGTAACCTTACCAACTAAGATATCACCGTCATGAACTTCCGCACCGATCCGAACGATACCGAATTCATCAAGGTCTTTCAAAGCATCGTCACCCACATTTGGGATCTCACGAGTGATCTCTTCAGGCCCCAGTTTAGTGTCACGTGCTTCAGACTCATGTTCTTCGATATGGATCGAAGTGTAGATATCATCCTTGACTAGACGTTCACTAATTGCGATCGCATCTTCAAAATTATAACCATCCCAAGTCATAAAGGCAATCAATGGATTTTGACCCAAGGCTAATTCGCCTTGTTCCATAGAAGGTCCATCGGCTAAGACAGAATCAGCCTTAACTTCTTCACCTACATGAACGATCGGTGTTTGGTTATAGTTTTTACCGCCATTAGAACGACGGAATTTCATTAATTTATATTTATCAAGTGAACCGTCCTCTAAACGAACACGGATCTCTTTAGAATCAACATATTCAACGACCCCATCATGGTCAGCGATCATAGCGTCACCTGAGTCATGTGCAGCCTTATATTCGATACCAGTTCCGACTAACGGTGCGTGTGGTTGCAATAACGGCACAGCCTGGCGCTGCATGTTAGCACCCATTAAGGCACGGTTGGAATCATCGTTTTCCAAGAAAGGAATACATGCTGTAGCAACAGCAACGACTTGCTTAGGAGAAACGTCCATGTAATCAACTTTATCAATACTGATTTCCATGTTTTCTTCTTCTTTACGTGCCATAACGATATCGTTGACAAACGAGCCGTCATCATTCAATGGCGTGTTAGCCTGAGCAACTACGTATGGATCTTCTTCGTCAGCTGCCAAGTAATCGATCTTTTGGGTAACTTTATGTGTATCCCATGAAACACGACGATATGGTGTTTCAACAAAACCATACTTATTGACACGTGCATAAGAAGCCAAACTATTGATCAAACCAATGTTAGGACCTTCTGGAGTTTCGATCGGGCACATGCGGCCATAATGAGTATAGTGAACGTCACGAACTTCATAACCAGCACGGTCACGTGTCAAACCACCAGGCCCTAAGGCAGACAAACGACGCTTATGCGTTAATTCACCCAATGGGTTTGTCTGGTCCATAAACTGGGACAATTGTGAACTACCAAAGAATTCCTTGATAGAGGCAACAACTGGACGAATATTGATCAATTGTTGTGGTGTCACTGTAGATGTGTCTTGGATCGACATTCTTTCACGTACCACACGTTCCATCCGAGATAAACCGATCCGGAATTGATTTTGCAACAATTCACCCACGGAACGGATCCGACGATTACCCAAGTGGTCAATATCATCAGTTGAACCGAAACCTTCCTGCAAATTAAAGAAGTAGTTCATTGAAGCAATAATATCAGCAGGTGTAATGTGCTTATATTTCAAATCAACATTTCCATTACCAATAATATTAACAACACGTTCTGGATCATTTTTCGAATAAACTTTGATCATTTGTAATTTCATTGGTTCTTGAACCACACCGTCATCAGAAGGTTGGAAAGTAACCATCTTGAAGTCGTCACGTTGCAAATAATCAGCCAATTTATCCATCGCACGTTTGTCGATAGTTTCATCTTTATTGACCAAGATCTCACCTGTGTCAGGATCAGCCAATGTTTCAGCTACAACTGTATTTAACAAGCGTGTTCTCAGATCTAATTTCTTATTGATCTTATAACGACCAACTGGAGCAAGGTCATAACGTTTTGGATCGAAGAAACGAGCTGTTAATAAACTTCTGGAAGAATCAGCAGTCTTGGGCTCGCCTGGGCGGAGACGTTCATAAATATCCTTCAATGATTCTTCAACACGAGAATCTTCTGGGTTTTTATGCACATCTTTTTCCAAGGTGAACATTAAACTATCTGTTTCGCCCATCATATCTAAAATTTCACTGTCAGAACCGTAACCTAAAGCACGGATCAATTCAGTCATTGGGATCTTACGTGTCCGGTCAATACGAACGTAAGAAATGTTTTTAGCATCTGTTTCGTATTCCAACCATGCACCACGGTTAGGGATCACGGTTGTCCCATAATTCGTGCGGCCGTTTTTATCTAACTCAGAGTTAAAGTAAACACCCGGAGAACGAACTAATTGGGAAACAATTACACGTTCTGCCCCGTTAATAATAAATGTACCTTCTTTGGTCATTAATGGAAAATCACCGAAAAAGACATCTTGTGACTTGATCTCATCTGTTTCATGGTTGATCAAACGCAATGTGACATGCAATGGTGCAGAATAATTAGCATCATGTTCACGTGCTTCATCAACTGTATACTTAGGTTCTAAAAGTTGATAATCAACAAATTCCAGGGAAAGTTTGCCTTGAAAGTCGTCGATCGGCATAATATCTTCAAACATTTCCCGTAATCCTTCATCTAAGAACCACTGATAGGAATTAGTTTGGATCTCGACCAAGTTAGGCAGATCAAGAACTTCCTTAATGCGGGAATAACTTCTACGCACACGGTTTTTGCCGTATTTTACCAAGTGTCCTGCCAAATTGTTCACCTCTCAAAATATTTCTGTGAATTCAGTATCTGACTAAACTGAAAAGACTAATGTTACATTTTGTTTACAAATCCAACTATTGCAAAAAATTTTTGCGATTTTAGGCAAAAAAAAGCAAAAACAGATCGTCACTAAAAATGGACTTCACTATTTTTGCTATTTCTCTATCAACCATGGACAATATATCACAGTCAACAGCTAAATTCACAGTTTTTGCAATTGTTAATTATATCAAGTATTGAGTATTTGTCAAGCCTCAAAGATTTAAAAACAACCACTGCTGTAGAAGAAAAAATGGTTTTGTTAAATGCTTATTTTCCTTGCGTAACAGCTGCTTTTTTTGCTTGTTCTTTCACCTTTAAACTGATCTGCCCCTTTTGAGCTCCAATAGTAACTGTTGCACCCTCTGTGATCTTACCTTCAAGCAAGGCTTCACTCAAACGGTCTTCGATCTCACTTTGTACCGCTCTTCTGATCGGACGTGCACCATACTCTGGGTCAAAACCAGCTTTAGCGACCACATCGATCGCAGCCGGTGTTAACTTGAGTTTGATACCTTGTTCTTTGATCCGGTCGATCACTTCGCGTGTCATTAACTTCACAATTTCATGCAGTTGTTCTTTGTTTAAGGAATGGAAAATAACAACTTCATCGATCCGGTTCAAGAACTCTGGTCTGAATGTTTGCTTCAAGCGGCCCTTGATTTGCTCAGACATTGCCTGATAATCATCAGTACTTGACTTAGCAGCAAAACCAACTTCTTTTTTATCACGGACATCAGTGGCACCTAAGTTTGAGGTCATAATAATGATCGTATTTCTGAAATCGACTTTGCGCCCCTTGGAATCAGTTAAGAAACCATCATCCAAAACCTGTAATAAGATGTTAAAGACGTCTGGATGAGCTTTTTCAACTTCATCTAGCAAGACTACTGAATAAGGTTTATTTCTAACCTTTTCCGATAATTGTCCACCTTCATCATAGCCTACGTAGCCCGGGGGGGCACCGATCAAACGACTGGTTGAGTATTTTTCCATATACTCACTCATATCGATCCGGACCATATTATCTTCATCACCAAACATGGCTTCAGCCAAAGCCTTAGCTAGCTCAGTTTTACCAACACCAGTTGGCCCTAGGAACATGAACGAACCAATCGGTCTGGTTGGATCACCTAAACCACTGCGTGCACGCCGGATAGCCTTGGCAACCGCTGCGATCGCTTCGTTTTGTCCAACCACACGTTTATGCAAAATGTCTTCCAAATTGACTAAACGTTCACTTTCACTCTTAGTCAATTGAGTAACTGGGACTCCGGTCCATTCAGAGACAACGTTGGCAACATCTTCTTCTTCAACTTGTTTAGTATAGTTACCGTCGACTGCCGCTTCTTGGTCAGATAGCTTAGCCAGCTTATCTTTCCATTTCAATTCTTGTTTGCGATACTTAGCAGCATCTTCAAACTCTTCATTTACTAATGCCTGTTCCTTAGCCGACTTAGCTTCTTTTAATTTATGGGAAGCTTTAGTGACCTTTTGTTGACCGCCAGAAGAAGCAATGTGTACTCGAGCAGCTGACTCATCCATCAGATCGATCGCCTTATCAGGTAAGAAACGATTCGTAATATAGCGATTGCTCATTTTAACTGCTGCATCGAGTGCTTCATCCGTGATTTTTAATTGATGATGCTTTTCATATTTAGGTCTAAGGCCTTTCAGAATATCCAGACTTTGTTCATCTGTCGGCTCTTCTACTATAATCGTAGCAAAACGCCGTTCTAAAGCAGCATCTGATTCAACATACTTTTGATATTCATCTAAAGTCGTTGCACCGATCACTTGAACTTCACCTCGGGCTAAAGCTGGCTTCAAAATATTTGAAGCATCGATCGCACCCTCAGCACCACCGGCACCGATCAGAGTGTGCAGTTCATCAATGAATAAAATAACATTTCCATCGTGATAAACTTCATCCAAGATCTTCTTTAAACGATCTTCAAATTCACCACGATACTTAGTACCAGCAACTAGTGAACCCATATCAAGCATCATGACACGCTTGTTCGCCAGTTCAACTGGCACATTATCGTTGATGATCTCTTGTGCGAAACCTTCAGCAATGGCCGTTTTACCAACACCAGGTTCACCTAATAAAACTGGATTATTTTTAGTCCGTCGACTTAAAATCTGGATAACTCTCGTAACTTCTTTTTGGCGACCAACGACTGGATCGATTTGACCATTATCAGCCATTTCATTTAAATTGCGAGCTAAACCGTCCAAGGTCGGTGTACCCTCGACCTTATCTTTCTTCTTCGCATTGCGACGCACTTGTGTCTGACTAATACCCAACTGACGGAAAACGGTTTGTCTGACCCGTTTAATATCAATATCTAAGCTATCTAAGATCCGTGATGACAAAATATCATCATCTTCTAACAAGGCCAACAAAATGTGTTCCGTCCCAATTTTTTCAGAATTTAACAATTCTGCCTGGGCAGCGGCACGATTCAAAATGTTTTTAGCCTTAGGTGAATATGGCAAATAATTGTCCGGTGCTTGTCTTTTTAAAGTGCCATAACCAGTTAGACGTTCAATTTCTTCTTTAATGTCAGTAGGTGTGATCACAAATTGTGCCAAAACCTTACGTGCAATTCCTTGTTCTTCTGAAACAAGTGCCAGCAATAAATGTTCTGTCCCAATTGCTTGATGTCTAAACCCATTTGCGTTAACTTGTGCAAGTTCTAAAACTCTTTTAGCACTAGGAGTATATGATTCATTCATTCCGGGTCCCCCTTACTATAATAGGTGTCTAGGTAATAAAATTTAACATTGCTGCCAAGTTTATTACCTATTTTTGAATGTTACTCATAAAATATATTTCAATCAGCACATCTCAGACGATTTAAAACACTGACCAAAATCCGAGCGCGAACCGCGTTTTCTAAACGTTTATCGGCGAAATTTAAAGTCGTACGATCCATCGTCGCCAAAACCAGATTTGCTTCTTTTTGCGTTAATAATTTATCTTCATAAAGACTTTGTATGATCTGCAAAGCTTTACCAGATGTGATACTTTCTCCGATAAGATCGATCAACTGGTCCAAGACATCCGTATCATCGATCAAATTGACCTTAGCGATCCGAATATACCCACCACCACCGCGCTTACTTTCAACGACGTATCCATTTTGGATAGTAAATCTTGTTTTAATAACATAGTTGATTTGAGATGGAACAACGTCAAATTGCTCGGCGATCTCAGAGCGCTTGATTTCGATCTGTTGCGAATCAGCTAAAATACTTTTTAAGTATTTTTCAATAATATCGGATATATTGCGATTTTGCATTTAAACCACATTCCTTATTATCCAACTTTGACTAATATTGACTATTATTATATATGGAAACATGGTCAAATTGCAAAGATATTGCCATATTTGTTTTAAATCGCCACAAATTAAACTAATGGACAATACTAATGTCGTCGTGGCAGATCACCTGACTCGGCTGAATGATCTTAATTATAGAAAGTTGACTAAAAATACTTTGGCCCTTATGAGTTGCTTATTATCCAACCTGAGACAGACAGATGCAAGTAAAAAGCTTGAAAAAATTTACATTATTTCACAATTTTATTATGGTAATTTTAGCCAACAAAAAAGACAAACGTAAAAACCAATACGTCTGTCTTTTGATTTCTATCGGGAAAACAGGATTCGAACCTGCGACCTCCACGTCCCGAACGTGGCGCTCTACCAAACTGAGCTACTTCCCGAGCAAAAAGTATATAGATACACAAAAAACAACTTTATCAAACAATTGAATAAACTGCCTGACAAGTCATCTTTCATTATCAATCGGGAAGACAGGATTCGAACCTGCGACCCCCTGGTCCCAAACCAGGTGCTCTACCAA